>CAZELC010000375.1:0-2859 GCA_964512865.1 uncultured Bacteroidales bacterium | reverse complement strand
CCTGAAATCCGGTTGACATTTTGCTTTTCTTCCCGATAGGAAAAACAAAATCTGACCTGAAGTTAAGATCCTGCTCAAAAAGGTATGAAGGGCTTTTATCTTCAAAAAAATGAAGAGTAGATTTAAAATAATCGAAATAATTATATGTTATGGCTGCTTCAAAATAAAACGGAAGTCTTGTGGGAAAGTCCATTCTGGTTTTAAGCTGGGCAGAGTTATAAAACTGACCGATATATGTGTTAATCTTAATATTTGCAGCGTAAACTCCAAGGTATTTATATTCCAGCCCGACATAAGCGCCATTGATTGGTCCAGATGATATCAGTCCGCCAATTTGAACTGTAAAAGCTTTATTCCTTTTTATATCCAGCGTAAGATCGTACTTGTCCTTAACGTGGTCATACATGGCTTTTGGATAAATAGATTCAATTTTATCGTCGGAAAGAAGAGAAAAATAGTATTCTTTAAGTTTTTCCACATCAAGCGTATCCTTTCTGTCGAGCAACAATTTCCTGATATATAAAGCCTGGAATTTGTTCATGCCGGTTATGCCAATATTGCTGAATTTAAGTTTAGGTTTTTTACCGGTAAAAGATTTTCTTTTTTTATTCCTTTCCGCCTTGGCAACAGTATCATGAACGTATTTATGCAGAGAGTCGATTTTGAGCATTGCAGCAGAATATCCGGCGCTAATAAAAGTTTTTGCTTTCGAAAAATCAAACTCGCCGGCTTTATCAAGTTTTGGCTCTATCATCACACCCACATCACAAACTGTAGAATAATTGGAATTTGTTGTAAGCATGTTCTCTATCTGCGACATAAGATCGGCTTCTTTTGGCGGTTCGCTGTTGCGGGAAACATTGCTGCCGATTATCACATCGGGCATAAAGTCGTTATAAACTATATCCGAAGGGAAATTATTGTACATCCCGCCGTCATAAAGAAGTTTGCCGTTTACTCTGATAGGTTTGAAATAGAACGGATACGTCATAGAAGCTCTCACAGCTTCCGGAAGATATCCTTTTCTGAATATTACGGGCTGTTTTTCTGCAATATCGGAAGCAACACATCTGAAAGGAATATAAAGACTGTCGAAGTCGTTGTTGGCAGCAGCACTTGCAGAGGCAAGAAAATACATAAGACCGAAATCCACCTGATATGGCGGGATAAGGTTAGTCGGAAGTTTATAATCCCAAACGGAATCGTAATTAAACCTGAAATTAAACCAGGCGCCGTCAGGAGTCAGTTCTTTATAGTAATCAATATATTTATCTTCAATTTTTCCCCATGCCCAGTTTTGGAAATCCTCCGATACAACAATCTGTTCAATTTCATCTGGGCTGTAACCGGAGGCGTACATGCTGCCGATTATTGCTCCCATTGATGTTCCGGCAATATAATCGATAGGAATATTATTATCTTCAAGAGCTTTGAGAACTCCAATATGTGCAAGTCCTTTTGAGCCGCCACCGCTTAATACAACAGCAACCCTTTGTCTTTGAGAAAAAGAAAAAATTGGAATTATTATAGCTAATGCAAAAAATATCCTTTTCAACTTACAATAATTTTTTGCCTGTTAAACAGATATGTCAGGCCTTTGCTAAAGCCTGTTCAAGATCTTCAATTATATCTTCAACATCTTCTATTCCAACAGAAAACCTTACAAGACCATCGCTGATACCTGCTTTTGCTCTTGCATCAGAGCTTAGTTTTGAATGTGTCATTGAAGCCGGGTGCTGAATTAATGTTTCAACTCCGCCTAAAGATACTGCAAGCAAAGCAAGCTTAACATTGTTCATGAGAATTCTGCCTGCTTCCAGTCCGCCTTTAAGACCAAAGCTTATCATGCATCCTGGACCGTTCATCTGTCTGCGTGCAAGTTCAAACTGTGGATGAGATTTTAAGCCGGGAAATTTAACCCATTCAATTTTAGGATGATTTTCAAGGTAATCGGCAACCTGAATAGCATTTTGCTGTGCTCTTTCAATACGTATACCCAGAGTTTTAAGACCTCTGATTACCATATATGCCTGATGAGGGTCAACATTAAAACCAAGATTTACCATATATGGTCTGACAAGGTCGTAATACTTTTTTTCTTTTGTAACAATCATTCCTGCAACAATATCGGCATGACCGTTAATAAATTTTGTCATTGAGTGAAGTACTATATCTGCACCAAGGTCAAGTGGTTTTTGAAGATAAGGGCTGCAAAAGGTATTATCAACAACTAATGGAATATTATGCTGATGAGCAAGATCTGCGCAAGCTCTGATATCCATAATATCCATAGTGGGATTAGCCGGAGTTTCGATATAAATAAGCTTTGTATTGGGTTTTATGGCATTTTTAACAGCCTCAATATTGGTTGCATTAATATAAGTAGCTTCAACGCCGAATTTTGGGAATATATTTTCCATAATTCCTCTGGAAGGTCCGTAAACAGCATCATGGCTAACAATATGACCACCATTTTGGAGTAAAGACATATAAACTGTAGTAACAGCTCCCATTCCTGAAGAAGTAGCAATTCCGTCGTAACCGTTTTCCAGTTCTGCAACTGCTTTTTCTAATGATCTGATAGTAGGATTACCTATTCTGGTGTAGATATAACCTTGTTTTTCACCTGCAAAACATTTTGCTCCATCCTCAGCATCTTCAAATGCAAAAGTTGATGTTTGATAGATTGGCACTGTAGCGCTGCCGTATTGGTCTTTAAAAGTTCCTGCGTGGATAAGCTTGGAATTAAAACCCATTTTTTTGTGTTCCATATCGAGTTGTATTGAGTGTTGATATTTTTTTGCAAAACTACATAAATTTATGATAGGGTAATGAGAATAACTGCAAATAATTTATGAT
>CAZELC010000374.1:0-2870 GCA_964512865.1 uncultured Bacteroidales bacterium | reverse complement strand
CAGATGCGTACGGATGTACTGCTAATGATATTGTGACTATTAATGTTGATCCTTCTCCTACAGTAAATGCCGGACTTGATCAAAATATTGGTTCATGTTCCAGTTCAATTGCAAACCTTAATGCTATTGCTACTGGATCTGGTACACTAGTTTACTCGTGGTCTCCCGCAAATGGATTAAATTTAACAAATATTTCTAACCCAACAGCTAAGCCTTTAGCAACAACAACTTACATTGTCACAATAAGTGATGTTTATGGATGTACAGCATCCGACAATATTGTTATAACCGTAAATCCACTACCAACTGCAAATGCAGGTGTTGACATTAATATTGGTACATGTTCCAGTTCCATTGGGAATCTAAATGGCTCCGGAACAGGTGTAAATATTTCATATACATGGTCACCAAATACAGGGCTAACGGATCCCTCAGCAGCTATAACTAATGCAAAACCAAATCTCACAACAACTTATACACTGACAATTACAGATATGTTTGGATGTTATGCAACCGACAATGTTGTTGTTAATGTAAGACCATTACCGACTGTTAACGCCGGTATTGATGTAAATATTGGATCTTGTGCAAGCTCAATTGCAAATTTAAGTGGTACAGGAACGGCTTTTGGCCCTCCATCTCCTACTTACTCATGGTCACCCACAAATGGTATTGGTTCTCCAAACTCTCAGAATACAACTGCCAAACCTAGTACTACAACAACATACAATCTTACAATTACTGATATGTTTGGATGTACTGCAATTGACGGCGTTACAGTGATCGTAAATGAGCTGACAGTAAATGCAGGAGCTGATGATTCCCTTGGAACCTGCCCTTCATCTGTTGCGATACTGTCTGGTACAGCTATAGGAGTTGGTCCATTGACATACTCATGGACTCCAACAAATGGATTAAACGTTTCTAATATTGCATCTCCAATTACAGCGCATCCAACAACAACTACTATTTATACATTTACAGTAACTGATATTTACAATTGCTCCAGTTCAGACAATGTAACAATAACAGTAGATCCAATGCCTACTGCTGATGCAGGACCTGATATTAATATCGGGACTTGCCTTACTTCTGTTGCCAATATTAATGGAATAGGGACGGGAACAGGTCCATTATCTTTCTCATGGTCTCCTGCCAATGGATTAAGCGATCCCGCAATTGCAAATCCTACTTCACACCCTAATAGCACAACAACATATATTTTGACAGTTACTGATAAATATGGATGTACTGCTAATGATAGCATGAAAGTTATTGTAAATGCCCTACCAATAGTAGATGCAGGTCTTGATACAAATATTGGCTATTGCTCATCATCAATTTCGACACTTAATGGCACTGGAAGTGGCTCAGGACCATTGACTTATTTATGGTCGCCATCAGCAGGCATTACAGATATTGCTTCGCCTATAACTAATGCAAAACCTAATTCATCAACTGTTTATACATTGACAATTACGGATATATATGGTTGTACTGCTACTGATAATGTTAATGTCAATGTAGATATGCTAACTTCAAATGCCGGAGCAGATATGGCGATTGGAACCTGTCTAGCTTCTTCTACTGTGCTTGATGGCTCTGCTGTAGGTACCGGACCATTTACTTATCAATGGTCACCACCAACTGGACTAAACAGCACTAATATTCCCAACCCTACTGCCCATCCTACAAATACGACATCC
This sequence comes from uncultured Bacteroidales bacterium, assembly GCA_964512865.1. Taxonomy (GTDB): domain Bacteria; phylum Bacteroidota; class Bacteroidia; order Bacteroidales; family CAIWKO01; genus CAZELC01. The sequence continues at coordinate 1,164 of CAZELC010000374.1, read as the reverse complement.
TATTCATTAGTTGTAAGTGATTATTATGGTTGCACTGCTACTGATGATATGACTTTGAGTGTAAATATATTTGATGAGTCTGTCCTTCATTTTAATATTAACCCAAGAAAAGGTTGTCAACCTTTACTTGCAAATTTCAGTTTTTCTCCAAATAATGAAATAGTACCAAATAGCTGGATCTGGAATTTTGGAGATATTAGTTCATCCGCAAATACTTCAACTGAGCAAAACACTTCTCACTTATATGAAGATTTAGGTACATTTATAATTACTCTTACTGTAAATACAATTTATGGTTGTCCTGCTTCATATTCGGATACTGTCAAGGTAAAAGAAAAGCCAATTGCTGCATTTATAAATACACCAGAGGTTGGAACTTCCGAAAACCCTAGAATTGAATTCTTTGACCAATCAGTTCATGCCAGTACATGGTCATGGGATTTTGGCGATCCTCACGCCATAAATCATGATACCTCAAGCATCAAAAATCCTGTCCATGTATTTTCAGATTCAGGAGTCTATCTTGTTACCTTAATAGTATCTAACTCAAATGGTTGCTTTGATACTGCTACAAGGTATATAAACATTTTTCAAGAATTTGCATTTTATATTCCCAATGCATTTACACCGAACGACGATGGAAGAAATGACATTTTCAAACCAACAGGAATTGGTTTTAAATCTGAAAATTACGAAATGTATGTTTATGACAGATGGGGTAAAAAAATCTTCAGCTCAAAAGATATAAATATTGGATGGGATGGTATTAACTCAAGTGGTGAAGCTTTCGAACAGGGAGTTTATACTTACATTATTTCGATAACTCAGGATAATGGTATTAAAAGAGTATTTAAAGGTGTTGTTACGATAGTAAATTAAAATTTGTACGGTTTACCATTGAAACATACCATTATAAATATTAAAATGATTTTACTTACGATTAATCAATGTGATATTTGAATTACCTAAACAAAGTATTGTTTTTTAATTATTTACAAGGCAAATAGTACATGGATTAAAAGTTATTAATTTCTTATATAAATTTTAGAAAAGGTTGTCAATTATCACGGCGACCTTTTTTTTATCAACAGATATAAAATATCATTTTTATTTGTACAACCTTTTTATTATATTTGTTGTCTATTCACAGTCAATTATTTTTTA
>CAZELC010000373.1:0-2878 GCA_964512865.1 uncultured Bacteroidales bacterium | reverse complement strand
AGATGCCGGCAGTTTCTGGCTTCTGGATTTGGTAAATTATAAAAACAGGAAATGTTTTATATCTGAGAAATAGCAACTCTTTATTTCGGGCTTAAGCCGAAATAATTTATTCATAACAGGTTATATATAAATAACTTGCCTGATATACAGAAAATCAAAGAAGTAATTACTCGCATTGATGGCGAAATTAAAAACAAAAAATGATGGAAAAAAGTGAAGTATTAAAACAGGTTACTGAGATTTTTATAGATATCCTTGATAAAGAAGATATCGAACTTACAGATCAAACTACTGCAAACGATATAGAAGAATGGGATTCTTTGGCTCATATACGCTTAGTAGTTGCGATTGAAAAAAAATTCAATATCCATTTTTCTTCAAAAGAAATACAATCATGGGATAATGTTGGTGAAATGATTAACAGCGTTTATAACAGGGTAAATAAATAATACAAATGCAACAAAGCCTGGATTACATTGTTGAGCGTATAAGCACCCTGAACCGTATTCACGGGAAAAAAATCAAAGCCAATATTAAAAAATTTGATAAAGAATATTTTAAAAGGGCTGATGAATTTTTTAATAAGTACGAACTGCTCCTTAAAGAAGAAAATAAAACTGTTGATTATGCTATTGATTGCTATTTGCAGATGATAGCTGATATTAATTATGAAACCGTAAGATTCATTACAACAGGCGAATATTCCAGTAAAACTTTCGAAGAAGTTAATGCAAGAGTTTATAACAACCCTGAAATAATGGAATATTATGTTCATGGCATACTGATGTCACAGTTTTTATGGGCACATCATTATAATATTTTAGTTTTTTTCAACAAAGTAATTAATGAAAACATTAGCAATGTAAATCATTATTTGGAAGTTGGTGGTGGACACGGTCTTTATGCATCTGAAGCTATCGGACTGATTGGCAATAAAGCAAGTTATGATATTGTTGATATTAGTAAAAGCTCTTTAGCTCTTGCAAAAAAGATGATTAATAATGATTCGGTAAATTATACTTTATCAGATATTTTCAACTATCTTCCTGAGCAAAAATTCGACTTCATTACGATGGGAGAAGTACTTGAACATGTAGAAGAACCTGTTAAACTGCTCCGAAAGCTTTATGATTTGCTTACTGATGATGGCAAATTGTTTATTACTGCACCAACTAACGGCCCTACGATCGACCATATTTACCTGTTTAAAAATGCGGAAGAAATAAGAACTGTTATCAGAAATTCAGGATTTGAAATTGAAAAAGAATTTAGAATTTATGCTGAGGATGTTCCTGAAGATATTGCTGAGAAATTCAAGGTGTCAATGATGTACGCCGGATTGCTAGTTAAACCCAAAGTTCGAATTTGAGATTCACGAATAATAAAGCCTGTCAAAAGTGCTTCATAGCAGTAAATAATATTTTCAATTTAATTATCAGAAATAATATTAGCATGAGAGATAAATATTTTAAGATACGTGATTATATTGAAAAGCAAATCTGTCTTGAAATTGCTCCTTTAAGCTGGCCGAATTTGCCAAAGAATCATCCAAATACACGTTATCTTGATTTGTTCAGTACCGAAGAATTGAAACAGCATTATCTTCAAGATAAAAATGTTATAAATGATGATATTGTTGACGTTCATTTTGTGCACAGAGGACAACCATATAAAGAGCTGGTTGGCGGTGAAAAATTCGGACTTATCTTAGCGTCTCATGTTATCGAACATGTTCCAGATTTAATTTATTGGCTTAACGAAATTGAGTCAGTGCTTGATGATAATGGGATTTTACAGCTGGTTATTCCTGATAAAAGATATTGCTTTGACTTCCGCAGAAGGATTTCAGATATTTCAGATGTTATTGGAGCTTATCTTGAAAAGAGAAAAAAACCTTCACCGGGAATTGTTTATGAACATTTTCTTTATGTGCCGAATGAAATCTGCACTGATCCTGTAAAATATCATAAAGGTGAGGTTTCCACCGAGTACAATATTACAACTCAATATCATGAAGTTGCCATGAAGTTCGCAAAAGAATCACTGGAAAAATATGTAGATACGCATTGCTGGGTTTTTACGCCTGAAAGTTTTTTGAAAATCATGTCAATACTATATGAAAACGGGCTTATCAAATTAAAAGTTGCTGAAGAAGAAACTGTATTGACAAGATTAAATACACATGAGTTCTATATTACCATGAAAAGATAAAATCAATCATCAAAGATTTTATCAATCGAGTTTTATCACAAAAGCAAATCCGTTTCCTACTTTATCGTCAGGATCTTGAATTTCAACTACATTTAAACCGCAAAGCACACATAGCTCATTAAAATTATGAGGCTCGAAAAATGTCTGGTGTTCTCCTCTGTATTCATCTTCAACAACTATATTTGAGTGGTGACGATTATGAAGATCAATTATTTTCGTGAGTTCTTTCTCGGCATCAAAAGTTCTTTGCCGGTGCGGAACAATAATAAAAATATACTTTCTCGCAACTCTTGCCCATTCGAGCAGCGCTGAAATAGGATCATAAAAATGTTCAATAACATGACTTGAAATTACAAAGTCAACCGACTTGTCAGGGAAAGGCAATTTATTACCTTCTGCAACAATATCAACAGGCATCGCTTCACCGCAAAATTCCCGCTCTGACACTTTAAAATGGGTATCCATACTTCCAAGCCTGTCAACATTCAATGTGTTTAAACCAAAGCTGTTGTGCGCTGAACCTCCGATTTCAATTCCTTTTAGTCCATCAAGGTATTTATGAGCAAGTTGCGATTCAGGAAATTTCATCTCAATAAAATAAATTTTGGTTGTAAAGAGAATTATTATTAAGCAAAGATATAATATTTATAACAAACCGACTTCTGAT
>CAZELC010000372.1:0-2884 GCA_964512865.1 uncultured Bacteroidales bacterium | reverse complement strand
GACGATTTTCAGCTTTCTTTGTTCCCTGTTTGAAATTTTTGAGGAAACTCCAATTCTGATTTTCTGTTGATTAATTTTTCAAAAAAACTTTTTTGCAATATTTAAAAAAGATGTATCTTGTGCCGTTTTTAAAAACCTTGTTTTGACTAACACAATATTAAAACCATGAAGAAGAAAAATTTACTTTTTAGCTTATTTGCCATAACTTTTACCGGAAGTGTATTTCTTATGGCTTCATCTCAAATCAATAAACAAATTTTCACGCCTAAAAGCAAACAGGTTAACCCAAGTAAATCAAGTGCTGTTGGAAGCGAAAATCAAAAAGGCGGGAATTCGCTTAATTTGACATGGAATGAACTTGGTCCTGATAATATGGGTGGACGTACAAGGGCTATATTAGTTGATAAAAATAATGCTAATACTATTTATGCCGGTGGTGTAAGCGGTGGATTATGGAAATCAACAACCGGAGGTTCTTCATGGGTAAAAATAAATGACTTTGCTGAAAACCTCGGAATTTCATGTATCGCACAGGGAGCGGATGGTGCAATTTATGCAGGCACCGGCGAAGGCCTTTCAACCAGTACCGGAAATGCTAATGGGTCAACAGGATTTGTTGGAAAAGGAATTTACAAATCTACTGATGGAAGTACTTTCACTTTGTTAACATCAACTATTCCTGCAACTGAGAACACAAACAATATTGCATGGGCTTATGTAAATAAAATAGCATGCGACCCAAACAATGCAAACCGTATTTATGCTTCAACCAATAAAGGATTACAAAGTTCAGATGATGGCGGAAGTTCATGGATAAACCCTGTTGGAGTTACCGGAGTATCAACTGATGTTGATGTAGCTACTGATGGTACTGTTATCACAAGCGTTAACAATTTATGTTATGTATCTTCAAATGGGAACGATAATTCTTTTGTATGTCAATCAGTGTCTGGAACAAACGGAGATCTTCCTGCAACCGGAGTTTCAAGAATTGAATTTGCTTTTGCACCATCAAATCCTGAATATATTTATGCAAGTGTTGCCGATTCAACAGATAACTCATTATATAATATTTATAAATCTACAAATAAAGGTGATAACTGGTCTGTTATTGGCCCCGGTGGCAGTGGTATGTTCCAACCTTTTGGGAAAAAAGGTAATTCTAACAATACTATTGCTGTTCATCCTACCAATCCAGATAAAATTTTTGTGGGTGGAGATAATTTATGGTTATTAAAGGATGAGCTTTCTACATGGACACAAAAATCATTGAATTATTTAGAATCTGAAAGTAATTATTACATTCATGCAGGGATTAACACTATTGTTTTTAGCCCAACTAATCCTAATATTTTTTATATAGGTAATAACGGTGGCATTTCACGCAGTTTAGACGGAGGAGAAACATTTGAAACAATAAATATTAATTACAGTACTATTCAGTGTAATAATGTAACAGCATCTCCTTATGGATGGATTATGGCAGGAACAGACGATAACGGAACTTTATTAATTAATCCTAACTTTCCAACATTTCCAAAACATGCTTACGGTCTCACATCCAAGGCTGGCGGAAATGGAGGCATGAGTACATTCTCATATATAAATCCTGAAGCATTTTTCACATCATCAATATACGGAATTACCCAACGTTCACCTGATGCAGGTTCAAACTTCTATCCTTCAACTTTTAACCAGGATGCCAGCAACCTTTTTTATGATAAAAAAATGCTTCCTACCGGTTATACCGCAGGACAACCATCATTCTTTGCAGCATATTATGCTCCAATCATATTATGGGAATGCGGAAATGATACATACTCAAATGATTCTATTGTATTTTCCCCAGCAAAAATTGCTAATGAAAAATTTGAAGATAAAGGCGACGGGCAAACAAAACATTTTACAGGAACTTTAGAAAAAGGAAAACAGCCTTTTGCATCAATAGTTCCAGGAACCATTCAAATTGTTTCCGGTTCTATTCATGCAAATGATGACGGAAGTGGAAATATTATTGGTAGTGTAGACAATACCGTTTCCAGTACAATATCTTATAGTGATGGATCATATGATATTACTTTCTCTTCTGCTCCAGCAAGCAGCGGTAATATTCTTATCTCTTATGAAACAAGATTTAACGCAAATTCATATTTATATATTGAAAGTGGAAATAAACCTGCAGCTTTCTGGTATGAAACTCTAACATCAATTGAACAAGGTGATACGATTTATATACAGGATATTATTCAATCTAAATTCTTTGTTGGTTTTGATAACGCAATTTGGATGACAAAACAAGCATTAGATTTCGCAAACAACCCTAAATGGTTTAAAGTTGCAAATATTCCACAAACCAGCAACCATAATACCCAGTGTATGGCTTTATCTAAAGACGGCAACTATCTTTTTGTTGGAACAGCTGATGGTAAACTATACAGGTTATCAAATTTACGTGCTGCACAGAATGCCACAACTGCTGAATGTGATGATACTACTAATTGTGTAATCGGGTTTAAAGAATTAACAATTACTACTAACAATAAAGCAATCACTTCTATATCTTGCGATCCTAGTAATCCTGATAATATTCTTATAACTCTTGGTAATTACAATACTACTACTCCTTATATTTTATACTCATCGAATGCACTGGATAGTGATCCTACTTTTGTTTCAAAACAAGGAAATTTACCTTATATGCCTGTATATTCTTCATTAATGCCAATTTTTGAATCTGGCGCAGTTATTATAGGAACTGAACATGGCATATATTCGCTTGATGATATTTCAGCATCATCACCTCAGTGGGTTGAAGAAAATACTGGTTTGGCAAATGTTCCTGTTTACTCCCTGTGGCAGCAACAGTATGATTATTCTAATGTTA
>CAZELC010000371.1:0-2899 GCA_964512865.1 uncultured Bacteroidales bacterium | reverse complement strand
CTTCTTCAAGACCGGCAATATATTCTCCTTTTCCATAAACAAATTCTATCGGCATTCCTGTTTTTACCGATGAATCAAAAACTTTTCCGTCAAGGAACATACCTGTATAATGAATTATGACTTTCTTCCCAGCAATAGGTTTTTTTCCATTACCTTTTTTAAGCTCAATATAAAATAGTCCATCAGATGTGGGTTTTACTGCCACATTATTATCAGCAAGATATTTTTCAATTGCAGTTTTTTCTTTTTCCTGCATCATTTTATTATATTTTTCTTTCGGGACAATGCTAATTACTTCAACATCATAAATCAATGGAGAATATGGACCAATAAGCCCTTTAATTCCTTTTTCTCCATAAGCCAATGCAGATGGAATAATTAATCTGGCTTTCCCTCCTGCCCGCATTTTCATAACTCCTTCTTCAAGACCTTGAATCTCAATATCTTTACCCATTTCAATATAAACAGGTTCCTTTTGTTTCTCTTTAGAGTTAAAAAGCTTATCACCATTAAGAAAGGTAGCTGAGTAATGAATTGCAATTATTTTCCCTTTTTCAACTTTTTGACCATTACCTGTTATTTGCGATATAAAGTATAAACCTGATTCCAAAGGCTTTACCTTAATTTTATTCTCCGAAACATATTTAAGTATTTCATCATTTTCACCGGATTTTAGCTTTTGAAGTGCTTCAGCCTGTTGTTTTTCAAATTCCTGCTTTTGCTTTTCAAACTCAGCTTTGGGTTGAATATGCTTTAACTTAACATTAAAAAACAAGACCAATCCACTATCAAGAGGTGGAAGATTACCAAATTTTTTAAGTGAATCAGCACTGACAATAAACGAGGCACTATCTCCAAGATGCATCATTGCCAATCCTTCAAAAATATCTCCCCTGAACGTAGGAGCATCAAGAGGAAACCTGAAATCGTCCTTTAATTCCACAGAATTAAATATCATAGTATCCTTTGTGCCGTAAGTCATATCAACAGTGATAATATCACCAATCTGCGGCATTTTTGCTTTTTTGTCTTGTTTATGAAACTTATAATATAAGCCTGTTTCAGTTTTATCGTATCCAGGATAATCAGAATGGCATGAAGACAAAAGCCCTGCTGATAAAATCAACAATAAGAATATTAATTTTTTCATTTTATTTTAACATCAATTAATTCAACATCATAAACCAGTGTAGCTCTTTTAGGAATTTTCTTATCGTCACCTAAAAGTCCATAAGCCAGATGTGAAGGTATTATTAATTTAGCTTTATCTTTTTTATGAAGAAGTAATAAACCTTCTTCAAGTCCACTTTCAACATCGCCTTTACCAATTTCTATAAATTTTACTCCGTCATTTTCAGAATTATAACATTCATAGCCATTTATAAGCGTTACTTTAAATTTTAGTTTAATAATATCACCTTTTCTCACTTCAGCACCGTTGCCTTTCTGATAAATCATATAGCGAAGTCCAGTGCCTGTTTTTGTCATATTCCAACCATATCTTGAAATATAAGCTTCTATCTCCTGATCTTCAGTACGGACAAGCTTTTTGTTTGCATTTTCCAATGGTTGCTTATATTGTACCGGTTCAGTATAGTTTTTATTTTCATGATTTCCACACGAGTATAAACCAAATAAAAAAAACAATAACACAATAAATATTGTCGGATGATGCATAGTTGTAAATGTCAGATTCATAATTAAAATACAAATTAATAATTTAGTTCTTTTTTATTTAACCTAACAGTTTCAACAAACGTATCAATAGCCTCATTAATAGTTGTGTATAACTCGCCTCCTGCTGCGTTTTTATGTCCGGCACCATTAAAATATTTTGCTGAAAGTTCACTAACATTAAATTCTCCTTTTGAACGAAGTGAAACCTTTACATGACCGTCCTTTTCAGTAAGCAATGCTGCAAATCTGATATCTTTTAAAGATAATGGATAATTAACAACACCTTCAGTATCTCCAATTTTAAATTTAAACCTATTAAGATCTTCCTTTGACAAAGCAATAAATGCAGTGTTATACTCTTTAAGAATTGTAAGTTTTTCGCTAAGACAATATCCTAGAAGTCTTAATCTGTTTTCGCTGAAAGTGTCATAAATATCACTATGTATTTGGGCACCGTCAATACCGTGAGCAAATAATTGTGATAATATCCTGTATGTTTTGATATCATTGCAGGAATAACTCAAAGAGCCTGTATCTGTGATAATGCCGGTATAAATGCATTCAGCAATTTCCTTGTCAATGAGATTTTTACCATCCGCAAAGTTAATGAAATTATAAACCAGCTCTGCAGTAGAAGCAGCTTCTGTATCAGAATGAACATATTTACAAAATTCCTCAGGGTTTGCATGATGGTCTATCAGAATTTTGACGGCATTGCTTCGATTAAAGCTCTCGCAAAGCTTTCCCATTCTATTAACAGAATTAAAATCAACGCAAAATATCAGTTCAGCAGTTTCTATTAACTGCTCAGCTTTTTTTTGGTTATTTTTATAAATAATTATCTTTTCAGAATGAGGCATCCATGAAAGAAATTCAGGAAAGTTATTGGGCACAACTACACTGGCATCTAAAAACCTCTTTTTCAAAAAAATATATAATGCTAAAGAAGAGCCTATTGCATCACCATCAGGGTTTATATGCGAAATGATTGCTATCCTTTTATTTTCAGAAATTAGTTTTCTGGCTTTAATAAAGGCATTATTTCTCATTACGGGTTATTTTCCACAAATTTAAATATAAAATATTTACGCAAAATACTATAGTTCTATTTTTTGTTATTAAAAAATAGATATTTTTATACAATCATAAAATTATAAAAAATGGCAGGTAATATTACTTTCACAATGATCAAACCGATTGCATTCAGAAAAAACTATACAGG
>CAZELC010000370.1:0-2964 GCA_964512865.1 uncultured Bacteroidales bacterium | reverse complement strand
ATCATGGGATTTTATTGTTCAGGATACAATGAATGTAAATTTCGGGATCGACCTGGATAATGTTAAAAAGAGATATTTCAGGATAAATACACAGAATGCATTTCCTGCTGAAGCAAAAGTTCAGGTTTATTTTATTGACGCTAACAGTGTTATTATTGATTCATTGATGACTCCTTTACAACAGGTGGTGGCGGCTGCTCCTGTCGGTCCTGCACCTGATTACAGAACAACAACATCAGTGCATAAATTAACTGAAACCATGTTTGAAGGTGAAAGAGTTAAAAGACTTGCTAACGTTGACAGAGTAATTGTAAAAGGTTATCTTAACACTACTAACTGCTACAGCGCAGGAAGCACACAGCTTGTTAAGTTCTATTCCGACTACGGGCTTGATACCCATATTTCTTTTAGAGCAATATTAAATGTTGAATACAATACCAATAACAATTAATTATGAAGAAGAATATACTGATATTATTTTTGCTTTTTATTATTGTTTCTGTAAACAAAGGGTATTCACAGGAAGATATGACGATTTACCCAATGCAGACAATTCCGCAATCATATTATGATAATCCGGCCAATATGCCTGAGTGTAAATTTTATTTCAGCACATTGCCTATTATCCCAATACCTGTGCTGGGCTCATTTTATGCCGGTGTGTCAAACAGTGGTTTTACTTATAATAATATCATTAAAAGGTATTATGCGGGTGATACAAACAGATATCTTGATACAGATGCGCTTATTAGGAAAGTTGCAAATAAAAACTATATTATTGCCAGAGTTAACAGCGACCTGTTGTCTTTTGGATTTATGATTAGCAGAAATCAGTTTATTAATGTAAATATTTCTGATAACCTTAGCGCAAGATTTACTTATCCGGGAGATTTTGTAGCATTGCTTGCTAAAGGAAACTCGCAGTTTATTGGCGATATTGCTGATCTTAACGGAATCGGAATTGACCTGCTGCACTATCGCGAATTGGGTATTGGTTATTCACAGCGATATGATAAAAACTGGACTTTTGGAGGAAGATTACGTATGCTTTTTGGTATGGCAAATATCTACACAAAGACCAGCAAGTTATCATTACAGGTTGAACCATTATATTATAATCTGACTGCCAAATCAGAAATCCTTATTAAATCATGCCTTCCTCAAATGGTTTACGATAAACTCGACAAAAAACCCGTTAAGCACTACGAAAATAGTATAGATGCTCTTATAGACCTAGGACCGAGCTATGCCTTTAATATGAAGAACCTTGGCGGCGCTATTGATTTGGGAGCTACTTACCAGATAAACAAAAAATTTGCTGTTGGTGCAAGTGTTACCGATCTTGGTTTTATTCGCTGGAAATCAGCTAACAGAACTTACAAAAGCAGAGATAACGCAATGTTCACTTTTGATGGACTTAATATCACAGATATTTTAAGTAAAAAAGATACTTTAAGAGAAAGCACAATTACTAAAATTCTTGATTCTGTTAAAAGAATTTTTGAGGTTGATTCTTCTTCCGGAGCATACACTTCTTATCTGAATCCGTCAATTTTCCTTAGCGGTTCGTATAATGTAAACAATAATATAAAAGTTTATCTTATGACCAGACTTGAGATTTATGAAAGTCAGGTTCACCCCACTGTTACTTTAGCTTATTATGAAAAAGTTGGGAAAGCACTTAGTTTTACTGTAAATTATTCTTATATGAACAGAAGCTGGCTGAATTTTGGTCTGGGTGTGGAATTTAAAATGGGACCAATACAGCTTTGGGCTACTACTGACAATCTTTTAGGACCAATAGTTCCTCAGGATTCAAGAAATGCCGGAATACACCTTGGTTGCAACTGGATATTTCAGTATAAGAATTATTATCCTCTAATCAAGAATAATTAATTTTTTGACCTGACCCCGAATTTTTGTAAATTTGCAAATCTGAATTTTTGCGATGCTGGTAAAACTGAAAAAATATTTTACTGCTTTTGTGGTTTTGGCGCCTGTGGTATTTCTAAGCTCCTGTAGAATTAATTATTCAATGACAGGTGCATCAATTCAACCGGAAGTTAAAACTGTATCAATACACTATTTTAAAAATAACGCAAGTCTTGTTAACCCTACATTAAGTCAGCAACTTACTGATGCCATTCGTGATAGGTTCTCATCACAGACTAATCTAAGCCTTGTTAATAATAATGGTGATCTTGATATTTCAGGAGCAATTACAAATTATAATACCAGCCCGATTTCAATCCAGGGTAATGAAACAGCAGCGCAGAACAGATTGACAATTACTATCAGTGTTAAATACACCAATAAATTCAACGAGAAGCAGAACTTTGAAACATCCTTCTCACGTTATGAAAATTATCCAAGTACACAACCTTTGGTTGCAGTGGAATCTACTATCGTTAAACAAATAATTGATTATCTTCTGGATGATATTTTCAATAAAACTGTTGTTAACTGGTAAGCAAATTTTGAAAGAACAATGAGGAGCGATGAATACATTGGTTTTATTAAAAATACTGATTTAATTGATGAATCTGAGCTTATATCGCTTGATCTTTTGATAAAAAACTTCCCTTATTGTCAGACCACTCATCTTCTATACACAAAAGGCTTGTTCAGCAAAAAGAATATTCATTTTGAAGACCATTTAAAAATAACTGCTGCTTACGTTCCCGACAGATCCGTATTATATTATCTGATTAACGGAAATATTACCGATAACAATGATAAACACTTTTCTGAATCTGCTAATGAAGATATTGCTGTTAAACAGGATAATGAACCGGTAATTGTTGATGATGAAAATTATTATGATGCTAAGAGCGATCAGCAAAAAATAGATACTTCAATTGTTGAGGCAAACGATTTGGAGGATTTCGATATTCTTATCGGATTTAATAAAGAATTTAATACTGAAATTGAGGAATTTGATTTTAATCACTTTGAGAAGCTGCC
>CAZELC010000369.1:0-2997 GCA_964512865.1 uncultured Bacteroidales bacterium | reverse complement strand
TCACTGCCACCTTGACCGGGAATTTCATCTTTCGGGTCAAATTTTGTATCAGATAAAGGTTCTGAAGACTCAATTTTCAGCAATTCATTTTTAACATTTTCATAAAAAACATTCATACTATTAAGATATCTGCTGGCAATATTGTCCTCGTCTTTTAAAATAGACAGCAATAAGTGTTCGGTTTTAATTGTATCACTTTTAAAAACCTTAGCTTCCAGATAGGTTATTTTAAGAGCTTTTTCTGCTTGCTTGTTAAGTGGAATATTCTCATTAGCATGTTTTTGAGAGATGGCAGTGCTCTTTTTTATTGCATTTTCTATTGACTTTCTAGTATCTGATAAATCAACCTCGAGTACTAAAAGTAATTGTATTGCCAATCCACTTCCATCACGAAGCAGTCCCAAAAAAAGATGTTCAACGCCAATGTAATCGCTGCCAAACCTGATAGCTTCCTCTTTGCTGTATGTCAGTACGTCTCTGACTTTCTGTGAAAACTTTGCTTCCATAAGGTAAATGATTATTTTACAAAGATACAAAAAATATATTTCTATACATACTGATAATTACCGGTTTGTATAAAATAAATCCTTTCAAAAGTAAGGACATTACTCAATTTCAACATTATCATCAACAAGTTTTTATCAACAGAAAAATGTTAGTAAGAAAATTGATTTTTTACCCCGTCAGTCTCGTTAAAAATATGTATCTTTGAACTTCTATTTTAATTATTGTAATTATCTAAAATACACTATATTACATTATGAATGAAGATTATAAAAATACAGGGGAGAACATAATTAAGGTTGACATAGAAGATCAAATGAAGTCCGCATATATTGACTACTCCATGTCAGTTATTGTTTCAAGAGCTTTACCGGATGTGAGAGACGGATTAAAACCTGTTCACCGCAGGGTTTTATATGGGATGTATGATTTGGGAATTACTGCAGGAAAACCTTATAAAAAGTCGGCAAGAATTGTTGGAGAAGTGCTTGGAAAATACCACCCGCATGGTGACACATCCGTTTACGATGCAATGGTTCGTATGGCTCAGCCATGGTCATTAAGATATCCTTTGGTTGACGGGCAGGGAAATTTCGGATCTATTGATGGTGATAGCCCTGCAGCAATGCGTTATACAGAAGCCAGGCTTCAAAAAATTGCAGAAGAAATGTTAAGTGATCTCGACAAAGAAACTGTTGATTTTCAGCTTAATTTCGACGATTCTCTCGAAGAACCATCTGTTTTACCATCTCGTATTCCAAACCTTCTTGTTAACGGAGCATCAGGTATAGCTGTTGGTATGGCTACCAATATGCCGCCACATAACCTTACTGAAGTAATTGACGGAATAATAGCATATATTGACAATAATGAGATTACGATTCCGGAACTGATGAAATTCGTGAAAGCGCCAGATTTTCCTACCGGTGGGATTATTTATGGATATGAAGGCGTTAAAGATGCTTTTGAAACAGGAAGAGGAAGAATTGTTGTGCGTGGTGATATTACTACTGAAGAAGAAAATGGAAGAACAAGTCTTATCGCAAACTCAATTCCTTATCAGGTTAATAAATCTGAACTTATTAAAAAAATAGCAGACCTTGTTGAAGAGAAAAAAATTGAAGGTATTTATGATGTAAGGGACGAATCGGACAAAAACGGGATGAGAATAGTTGTTGAACTTCGTAAAGAAGCGGTGCCCAATGTTGTTCTTAATAAATTATACCAGTACACACCTTTGCAATCTGCATTTAGCGTTAATAATGTCGCTCTTGTCGGCGGAAGACCAAAAACACTAAATCTTAAAAATCTTATTGTTCATTTTGTGAATTTCAGACATGATGTAGTCGTCAGAAGAACACAATTTGAGTTGAAACAGGCAGAAAAACGAGCTCATATACTTGAAGGACTGCTTATTGCACTTGATCACATTGATGAAGTAATTGCGCTTATCAGAGCATCTCAAACCGTTGAAGAAGCAAAATTCGGACTGATGCAAAAGTTTATGCTTTCTGAAATTCAGGCAGGTGCAATCGTTGATATGAGGTTAAGAGCTCTTACAGGGCTTGAAAAAGCTAAACTTCAATCAGAATATGACGAGTTAGTTAAACTTATAGCATATCTTAAAACTGTTCTTGAAGATGTCAATCTTCGTATGAAGATTATTAAAGAAGAACTTTTAGAAATAAAAGCAAAATATGGCGATGAGCCAAAAACTGATATAATTTACACAGCCGGCGACTTCAGAATAGAAGATACTATCGCTGATGAAGAAGTTGTTATAACAATTTCACATCTTGGATATATAAAAAGAACCTTGCTTTCAGAATATAAAGTCCAAAATCGTGGTGGAAGAGGCTCAAAAGGATCCGATAAACGTGATAACGACTTTATTGAGTACCTTTTTGTTGCATCAATGCATAATTATATGCTGTTCTTTACAGAGAAAGGTAAATGCTTCTGGTTGAGGGTTTTTGAAATACCTGAAGGCACAAAAAGTTCAAAGGGACGCGCAATTCAGAATCTGATAAATATACCTCCTGATGATAAAGTTAAAGCTTTCATTAACATTAAAGATTTAACTGATACAGAGTATATTAACAATAATTATATTATATTGTGCTCAAAGAAAGGAGTTATCAAAAAAACAACACTTGAAGCATATTCAAGGCCACGCCAAAACGGAATTAATGCAATAACTATCAGAGAAGGCGATGAACTTTTACAGGCAACACTTACAAATGGTTCCAATGAAGTTCTTATGGCACTTAAATCTGGAAATGCAATAAGATTTAATGAATCAAAAGTCCGCCCAATGGGAAGAAATGCATCCGGCGTTCGTGGAATTACTTTAAAAAATGATAAAGATGAAGTTGTCGGAATGATTTGCCTTGAAAATGAGAATTATGACATTTTGGTTGTTTCTGAAAATGGTTACGGAAAGCGTTCTAAATTAGAAGATTATAGAGTTACGAATAGGGGAGGAAAAGGGGT
>CAZELC010000368.1:349-3029 GCA_964512865.1 uncultured Bacteroidales bacterium | reverse complement strand
ATTATCTCATCATCAGGCATGATGGAAGCAGGTCGTGTTAAACATCATTTGGCAAATAATATTTCCAATCCTAAAACTACAATACTAGTTGTTGGATATTGTGAACCCAAAACACTTGGAGCAAAAATTAAAAGAGGAGAAAAGCAGGTTTCAATATTCGGTACAAGCTATGAGGTAAAAGCAGATGTTGAAATCCTCGAATCATATAGTGCGCACGGTGATTATTTTGAAATGATAAAGTATCTTAATTGCCAGGATAAAAAGAAAATTAAGAAAATCTTCCTTGTTCACGGTGAATATGAAGTTCAGCAAAAATACAAAACAACACTGGAAAACAATCGTTTTAAAAACATAGAAATTCCGGAGCAGGGACAAGTTTTTACTATTTAGCAAAAGGTATGTACAATGAAATAAAGCATCTGGTTTTAAAAGACCTTAAAATTGAAATCGGACAGAAATACCTTCTGTTTGGTGCATTGCTTTATGTAATTTCTACGGTTTATATAACTTATCTTGCTTTTAATGATGGAATTGACAGGACAACATGGAATTCATTACTCTGGATTATCATTTTATTTTCATCAGTTACATTTGCCTCAAAAAGTTTTATTCAGGAGAGTACTGGACGCCAGTTGTATTATCATACTATTGTACAAGCACGCGCCCTAATCCTTTCTAAAATAATCTACAACATACTTATTATCACAATTCTGTCGCTTTTAACCTATCTTCTTTTTGCATTGCTTTTTGGAGATCTGGTAATAAATCTCTTTGGCTTCATAATTATTCTAATAATCGGCAGCAGCGGGTTTTCGAGTGTACTTACATTTGTTTCGGCAATTTCTTTTAAAACAGGTAATAGCTTTATTCTAATGGCAATACTAAGCTTTCCGCTTATTTTACCTATAATGATTTTAGGAATTAAAGCATCAATGTTTTGTGTTGGAAATGAATATACGGATGGAATTTTAATTCAGATTGCAGTTCTTATTTTGCTTAATTTTCTGATACTTACATTATCTTACATACTGTTTCCTTATCTTTGGAAAGATTAATCTGTTTTTATGAAAAAATACTGGTGGAAAATATTATGTTGTTTATTACTTATCTATGCTATAATAGCCGGTTTTTCGGTAGAAGTGCCCGATCTTCCTGTTGTTGAGCAAACTATCCGCAATATTTTTTTTCATGTCGGCATGTGGTTCACAATGATAGTGCTGATAACAATATCGCTGATTTTCAGCATCGGATTCCTTAAGAGTAATAAAATTGATAACGATATTATTGCAAACGAATTTGTGAATGTTGCAGTTGTTTTCGGAATTATTGGTATTATAACCGGAATGTTATGGGCAAAATTCACATGGGGTGTTTACTGGACAAATGACACAAAACTTAACGGTGCTGCGGTTGGCTTGATATCATATTTAGCTTATAAGGTCTTAAGAAGTTCGATTGAAGATGATTATAAAAAGGCTAGAATTGCAGCGGTTTATAATATTTTTGCATTTGTTTTATATATTGTTTTTATTCTTGTTTTGCCTAAAACAGCTGGTTATTCTATTCATCCGGGAAATGATGGCAGCCCGGCAATGATTCCGGCAGAACTTGATTCAAACATGCGTTTTGTGTTTTATCCGGCAATGATTGGATGGATATTGCTTGGTGTATGGATAACAACTATAAGAATAAGAATAAGTAAATTATCAAAATCAATTTAAGGTAATACAGTTATTAATTAACATATTAACACTGATTTATGCTTGCAAACGGAATGATAATGGTTGTAGCTTTAGGATTACTGATAATCCTTGTCGGCATCTTCGTATTTTTATTTATTACAGAGAGAAAACTCGAGAAACTCGAGAAATCATTTAAAGAAAAAGAATCAGAAAAAAAAGATTGATTCAGAATCTATAAGTTTCCAAAAACCTTCTGCAAAATATCACTAATACGTGCAGCAGGATCTTTTCTGATTTTGGCTTCCTCCTGCCCTATCAAAACAAAAAGTCCGTCAATTGCTTTTCCTGTGGTATAATCGGCAAGATCTGTATTAACAGGCTGACCAGGTTGAATTGCATTATAAGTAGTCATTACTGTTTCCCACGCGCTTGAAGCACCAACCTGATCGAGAGCGGTTTGAATATCAGGTTTAAATGCAGTTTTAAGCTGTGATGAAGTTGCACTTTTAAGATATTGTGTTGCCGCATCATCAGAACCTTTTAATATCGACATGGCATCTGAAAAATTAATACCTAAAATAGCATCTATAAAAATCGGTTTGGCTTTATCGGCAGCATTTTCAGCAGCACGGTTCATTTTAAGAATAACATCATCAATATATGCCTGGCCAACAATCGGAATAGCAGAAACTACATCTGAAACTATCTGAGCTTCTTCAGGAAACATAATTTTAATGAGTAAATTTCCATAGTAACCATCTGTTTGTTCAGCCTGATTAACTGAATTGTTAGTCCCGACTTTTAATGCTTCTTTCAAACCCTGAATAATTTCATCTGAAGATAATTCGGATTTATTACAAGAAAAAAATGAAAATACCAGAGCTAAAACTGTTATTATTCGCAAGAATTTCATAAAATCTGTTTTTAAGGTTATTAAATTGATGGTAAAATTAATTGAAAGCGCCGCATTTTGCAAATAATAAACCAAAATTTAAACT
>CAZELC010000368.1:0-339 GCA_964512865.1 uncultured Bacteroidales bacterium | reverse complement strand
AAAATGGTTAATTACTCAGAAAGTTGTATTATGTAAACTTTATTAATAATTTTACGGAATGAACAAATACTCACATTCAAAGATATATGTTTCTATTCCTGCAATTAACGAAATGGAGCTTATCCCGTTATGTGTTGAATGTCTAAAAAAACAAACATTTAAAAACTTTGAAGTTTATATTTGCGTCAACCAGCCTGATGAGTGGTGGGATGACAGCCTGAAAAAAGAAATCTGCTTAAATAATATAAATACTATTGAATTTCTAAAAAAGGTTGGTGGTATTCCAATAAAAATAATTGATAAAACCGGAATTGTAAAACAATAAATCACAGAAGTTTT
>CAZELC010000367.1:0-3039 GCA_964512865.1 uncultured Bacteroidales bacterium | reverse complement strand
ATAAAAAGTATTACAAGTAACCAATAAAAGACGTTTATATTTTATATTGGTTGCTTTTACAAAAATAATTTTAAAATATTATTCTATCATTAAAATATTCAAACACTATTACAAAAATTTTATTTCCAATAATTTAGAAAAATATAAAACCAAGATAATCATTTATTGAATTCGTTATATATTATAATGTATGAAAATTTTTTCTCTTTTATTTATCCAAAATTTTTTCAGGCAACCTTTTCAAAAAATGCCAGTCTTTGTTTGTAGAGACTGAAATTTATTTTCGACATATAATTTTAGTAATTGCTCATCCTCTTAGAGTAATAGTGTAATAAGACTACACATAAAAATTTTTAAATAAAATTTTGAAAACATTTTAAATTTTAATGTTATGAAAAGATATTGCTTGATTTTTACCATTCTTGCATTAGTTTTATTTCAGAATAAAACATTACATGCACAAGCTCTTACTGCTAATGCCGGCAAAGACACAGCAATCTGCGAAGGCTTATCCGTTACTATTGGCGGAATACCTGCTGCTTCAGGAGGAACAGCTCCTTATAAATATAAATGGAGTCCTTCAACAGGATTAAATTATGATACACTGGCAAATCCAATAGCTACGCCAGCTACAACAACTACTTATATTCTTACAGTTACTGATGCCACATTAAATACAGCTATTGATACAATTATTGTTACAGTAAAAATAATTCCAACAGATATTTATACGCCACCATCGTCACCTATCTGTTATGGGGATTGCGCTTCTTTAAGCTGTTTTCCTCAGGGAGGATATACATGTGATTGGGGAAATTTAGGTACAGGTTCAATAATTGTATGCCCACTTGTAACAACCACATATACTTCAACTATAACATTTACGAATGGGTGTACTTCTACTATGAGTATAACAGTCGAAGTAGACCCGCAATTAGTAGTATCTGTTACCTCCAATCCCGAACATTGTTACCATCATGATGGTTCACTTACAGCAAGCGCTTCTGGAGGAACATCACCATATACATACTTGTGGAGTAATAATTCCACTTCACCAACAATAACCAATTTATCAGCCGGTACTTATTCGCTAACAGTTGTTGATGCAATGGCATGTATAAACACTTCTACAGTTGTATTAATGGAAATTTATGGACCCACAGTAACTGTTTCTACAACGCCTGAACATTGCGGTGCATGTAATGGTAGTGCTACCGTAGATATCTTTGGAGGAACTCCTCCATATTACTTCATATGGAATAATGGAATTACTACTCAAACAGCTACGAATTTATGCGCCGGTACATATTATGTTTCGGTCTATGATTCTAATGGATGTGAGGTTCATGAAAGTGGCTATGTTGTTAATGAAGCGGGACCTACAGTAACTGTTTCTACAACACCTGACTATTGTGGACATTGCAATGGTACCGCTACAGCTTACCTATCTGGTGGTACACCTCCATATACGTATTTATGGAGCACTACTCCTGAACAAACTACAAGTACAGCAACAAATTTATGTGCCGGAACGTACTGTGTAACTGTAACCGATGTAAATGGATGTTCTGCTACAGCATGTGGCACTGTAGATAATTTACCTGGACTAACTGTAAATATTACCGGACATAATGCAACATGTGGTTTGTGTAATGGCAATGCAACATTATCTATCATCTCTGGTGGCAATCCCCCTTATAGTTATAACTGGTCAAATGGAGAAACAACTCCATTGATTGATTCATTATGTCCCGGAATTTATTCAGTAACATTAACTGATTCATATGCGTGTACTTCTACTGATACCATTGTCATTGAAAACGACACTTCAAAATGCTACACTATAAAAGGGCGCGTGTTTGTTGATGGAAACCAGGATTGCATACAAGATGCCAGTGAAGATGAATTGTCGGGAAAAACATTATATGTTATGCCAGGTCATTATACGGTTACAACAAACTCATTGGGCGATTTCAGTATTATGACCGACCAGATAAATGATACTTTATACGCTCCCAATGACGTATCACCAAATAGTTTTATAACATGTCCTTTAAGTGGAAAGTATATTATCAACTTTAGTAATTACGGTGATATTTCTTATTCAAATAATTTTGGATTTTATATTACAGACTATGGTATTCATGAAAATACAGAAGATAATATTCATATAAATATTTTCCCAAATCCTTTCCATAATGAATTTACGATCGAGATTCATGAAGGAAATAATTTCCCCTGCGAGATCATCATTTACAACAATCTTTCGGAAATTATAAAAAATGTTTCGCTTGAAAACTCTCAGAATTCAATAACAACAAGCGATTGGAAAGAAGGAATTTATTTCTACTTCATTAAAAACAATTCAGGGAAAATAATAGGTAAAGGGAAAATGGTTCTTCAATAATTGTTTTGGGCTAAAACAATAAGGGCGCAGCGCTACGCGCTGCGCCCTTTCAACATTATAAAAATTTATTTTTTCTTTTCTTCAGTAACAGCCTGTTCTTTTTTATCGGTAAATTCCAAACGATATTTCTTTGCAAACTCCATATGAACTTTTTCAAATTTATCAATTGAAGCATTCAGAACAGAATCAATGTGGTCGGTGATTTCAATTTTTTTATCAAAATCCTCAGCCATTGTTATAATTGTATCGTTGGTTTTATTTAGTTTTATTATTTCAGGATAATCTTTATTCACAACAGTTTTATACGTTTCAAATAAAACCATTAATGCATCTTTTAAATCCGATTTTCCATTAAAGTCTTTTACGCTTTTCACTGAATCGGTTGATTTTTCAAGTTGTTTCAGCAATTTTTCATAAGCAGCATCTGTTTGTGATGCACTTAAATTTTTTGTTAAAGCTAACACTAATTCTTTTTCAGCATTAATAACCTGTTCTTCCTGAGCAACCAATGCATCATTATAGGCTTTTGCATCCTTTGAAGAAGGACCGCAGGAAATAAATGTAAATGAAATGAAAACAGCTACAACTGAAGCAAATATTATTTTTTTCATAATTGAAGAATATTAAAACAT
>CAZELC010000366.1:0-3058 GCA_964512865.1 uncultured Bacteroidales bacterium | reverse complement strand
CACCACCACCTTGCCAGGTTATATTTGTCATTACGTCATTTATTGATTTATCAGCATTATGTGGAATATTCCAAAGTTCCATATTTGACTTTCCTCCTCCAATCTGAATGCTGTCGCCGGAAGCCACACAATCAAAATTAAGCATTGCAGTAATTTTATCAACAGGTACAGGCGAATGCTCTATAAAATATCTCGATCCATTAAGTCCTGATTCTTCATTAGTAAAGAAAACAAAAACTACTGATCGCTTTGTGCCGGTTTTCTTAAGACATCTTGCAATTTCAAGTATTGAAGCACATCCTGAAGCATTGTCGTTAGCTCCCGGAAAATAAAATGTTTTACTTTGCCTTCCGACGTGATCAAGATGAGCACCTATAATAATATATTCGCTTTTTAATGAAGGGTCATTTCCTTCAATATAACCTATAATATTTGGCGAATCTTTTTGTTTTTTATAATCGGCTTTAATATTTATTGTTGCTGTTGTGCCCAAAGCAAACGAATAAGGAGTTTTTGTAGAGTCAATCTTTGCCTGAAGGTATGCAACCGAATAACTTCTTGGATAAAGCATATTGGCTACCAGCGAAAGGTCGGCATGAACCTGCGGCATTGCAGTATTTTGTGGCTCATCATTTTCCATAATACTTCCAATCGGTTTCTGAGGTTCTTTATCCAAAGGTTTTGAAATAAATATTATACCTATTGCTCCTTTTCCTGCTGCCACATTTGCCTTATATCTTGGATAAAGTTTTTCCCAGTTTTTACTTTTATCAGTATTCCATGAAGGGTTTTGCTTAAATACAAGAACAATTTTTCCTTTCACGTCAATATTTGCATAATCATCATAACCCCATTCAGGTTTTGAAATACCATATCCACAAAAAACAATTTTTGCGGTAACATTTCCGGAACCTGTCATTCCTCTGCAAACAAAGTCTTTCCCCAGCTGATATATAATCGGTTTTGCATTTTTCAAAGGCAACAGTATTGAAAACTCAGGAGTGCCTGTTATCATATTATATTCAACCGGAACATTTTGAAAATATGATTTCTTTATTAAAGGTTTTACGCCTATGGCTTTCAACTGATCAGCAATATACTTTGAAGCTTTTAAATAACCTTTAGATGCGGGAAGGCGTCCGTCATAATTAGCGGAAGAAAGCTCTGCAACAGTTGCTTTCAGGTTATCAAGTGAAACGTCTTTAATTCCCGGAACTTCCTGAGAATATATATTTACAGAGAATAAAAGCAGAAACAGCGCAGTTATCGTTTTCTTCATTTCTTTAATAATTATAAAACAGTTTCGCCATTTTCTGTGGCGACAAAAAATCAATTGGATTTCCTCTTATGGAATTACTACAGGAAAATCATAGTCAAATCTCGGAAAGTGATGATGACCAAGAATATGTGATGCAAAATCAGTATATGCGTCAGTAAACTGAAATTTATCTACATTATAATAAATATCCTGTAAAGGGAGGTTTCCGATATCACCCATGTCAATAGAAGTAGTATTATACTCTTCAAGTTCGGGGAATTTTACGATATTGCTAAGCACAGGCATTTGTCCGTAATCACCCCTTATTAAAAGGTCAGTAACTTTATCGGCAAGTGTTTGTGTAAGTCTTCTGTCATAATCATTAACTTTTCCTGAACGAGGATAATAACCAGTAATTTGTGCACGTGCTTCAATTCCGGTTTTACGTGTAATGTCAGAAGCAATTATTCCGCTTATTCCGCCAAAGCGCGGATGACCATACTCATCAAGTTCGGAACTTGCATAAACAACATCAACTTTATTTTTCTCTTCATCATACCAACGAACGCCTTCAGAAACTGCAATTATAAGTGCTTTCTTTTTTGAACGCATATAAGATTCTTTAACAAATTCAAAAAAGAATTCTTTACGTTCTTTTGTTATTATAACTTCAGGAATAAGTGCTATGTCGGCTCCTCCATAAGCAGCTGCACCTGTAAGCCAACCTGCATCGCGTCCCATGACTTCTAAAACCATAATTCTCGAATGAGATTCGGCTGTTGTTCTTAACCTGTTTGTAAAATACATTATTCCTTCTGCAGCAGTCGGGAAACCAGGGCAAAGAACAGCTTCGATCTTCTTTTTATTATAGTTATGCATTGTCCTTGTGCGAAGATCATTATCAATTGTTTTCGGAAATCCAATAACCGGAATACCTTCAGTTTCATACAATCTTTTTGCTGCGCCATTTGTATCATCACCACCAATTGATACAACCACATCTATCTTATATCTTTCAAGATTTTTCAGTATCTGCGGAACTCTGTTTTCAGGATTCTTTTTAGACGGGAATGGATTTGTTCGACTTGACAATAGTGCCGTTCCACCATACATGCCGTCATAAGGCTGATTTGTAAGATCAATAATATCTCCTTCGCCTAAAAGACCTTTCCATCCTCTTCTGATTCCATACACTTTATATCCAAGAACAGATGCTCTGTTCCTTATTGATTCTATACTCGAATTCAAAGCAGGTGTATCACCGCCGCCTGTTAATATCGCTAAGGTTTTACCCTTAAAGAGTTTATGTTCGTTTGCCATATTTTATTGTTTAAATTCATTACAAACCTAATTATTTTTGAAGAAAGCACAAAGAGGATTTTGTAATTTTATTACAAATCATCACCGGTTACTAACTAATCATTAATGAAAAGTAACAAATCATCACCGGTTACTAACTAACCTTTAATGAAAAGTAACAAACCATCACCGGTTACTAACTAACCTTTAATGAAAAGTAACAAACCATCACCGGTTACTAACTAATCATTAATGAAAAGTAACAAACCATCACCGATTACTAACTAACCTTTAATGAAAAGTAACAAACCATCACCGTTTACTAACTAACCTTTAATGAGAAGTAACAAATCATCATCGATTACTAACTAATCATTAATGAGAAGTAACAAACCATCACCGGTTACTAACTAACCTTTAATGAGAAGTAACAAATCTTTATCAAAGAGAGCGTAAATATTTTTGTGTAAATAGGAAATTACGAACATTACAAAGATAAAT
>CAZELC010000365.1:0-3067 GCA_964512865.1 uncultured Bacteroidales bacterium | reverse complement strand
CAGGGTTCTATGATTATAAAATTGAGCATGAAGCTGAAAATTTCCCCCAATTTAGCATAGATAAAAGCATTGAAAATGAGATAATAAGAAAACTGATAAATCGTTATGTTTTATCAGCAAAATCTGTTGTCGATAAAAAAATATGCACTTATGAAATGCTTGATTTTGCTATAAAAGAATACATGAGTATTGATAAAGGTCCCTTTCTTACCGCTGCTGAAAATAATATTAACTTATCTGATTAGTTCAGCTTTTAATTGGATGAAATTTTATATATTTGCCAGCTGAAAAAAAGCTAACAATTTAAATGAGCAACAAAGTATTAGTTACCGGTTTAAACTTTATTACTTCATTAGGTCTTGATTATGAAAGCGGATGGAAAAATATGAAGGAAGGTAAAAGCGGAGTAGGTAATATTAAAATTTTTGATGCTAGTGAATGTCAGACAAGATTTGCTGCTGAGGTGCCTGAAACTTTTAACGAATACGCTGCCGGTTTTGTTAAGAAAAGAGCATCTGAACAGATGACAAGAATTACAAAAATGTGCTACGTGTGTGCAAAGGAAGCTGTGGCAAAAAGCCGTCTGAACCTTGATGAATTTGATAAATCAAGGTGCGCAGTAATTTTAGGCGTAGTTACAACCTCAAATTCCAGCTCAGAAAAAGGGACTAATGACCAGAACAGGGTATTAAAAAGCATGAATAATGCTATGTCTGCCTGGATATCGTTGGATTATAAACTGACAGGTCCAAACTTTACTGTTTCTTCAGCTTGTGCGTCTTCTGCCTATGCAGTTTCCTTGGGTTATGAGATGATAAAAAATGACCAGGCAGACCTTGTAATTGTTGGTGGGGCAGATTCGATTGTTAACAAAGAAGAAATAGACGGCTTTAATGCCATTTATGCTTTATCAACACAAAATGATTGCCCTGAAAAAGCAAGCCGTCCTTTTACAAAAGACAGAGATGGATTTGTGATTGGAGAAGGTGCGGGAATATTGATTCTTGAATCAGAAAATTCTGCTAAGAAACGTAATGCTGATGTTTTTGCTGAGATTAAAGGTTATGCTATAACTTCAGAAGCATATAATATCATGGCTCCAATGAAAGATGGTGAAGGAATAGCAAATACAATAGAGAAAGCGCTGAAAAATGCAGGTGTTAATGCCGGCGAAATTGATTATATTAATGCCCACGGAACGTCTACAACGCTAAATGATAAATATGAAACAATGGCTATTAAAAAAGTTTTTGGAGAAAGAGCCAAAGAGATACCTGTTTCATCAACAAAATCAATGATTGGTCACACTATTGGTGCTGCAGGTGTTATAGAACTTGCTGTAACCTGCCTTAGCATTCATGAAGGCATAATTACACCTACGATAAATTATGATAATCCTGATCCCGAGCTTGATCTTGATTATTGCCCAAATAATGCAAGGGTAAAGGAAATAAATACGGCAATCTCTAATTCTTTCGCTTTTGGAGGTCATAATGCCGTAATAATTGTTAAAAAATATAAAAGTTAAATAATGGCACAGATTACTGAGAATACAAGAAGTGAAGTTAAAGAAACAGTATATGATTTTTTTATTGAAGAATGTGAAGTTGATGCTTCTGTTCTGAATGACTCCACAAATATAATAAGTGACATTGATGGTGATTCGTTGATGTTCCTTGAATTGATTGAAATTTTTAAAAAGAAATACAGACTGGATATTGAACTTAAAGTTATCGGAAAGTATATTGTTAAGCATCCTGTAGAAACAATAGGCGAACTTATTGAGACAACTATGCTTATCATTGAACATGAAAATAAAATAACTGATCTTGATTAAAAAATATAGATATTGCGTAACTGATTAGCTGAAAAAGAAATGAATACGGTTCATATTTTCCCCGCTTTTGTAAATGAGTATACCGGAAAAGAAATAATATCACTTGCAAAATATCATGATGTTTTTTCTGAATATTTACTTCTTGCTTCAAAAGAGACACATACCGACCTGACGGATTTTGATATTTTAAAAAATAACTTTTTAAACCATCAGCTTAAATCACAATATATTCAGTTTGTGTTTGGTTGTACATTTTCTGATATTCTGAATGAAAATAAAATAATTCCTGAATATATTGCAGGTTACAGTATGGGTATTTATGCAAGTCTTTATCATGCTAAGAGTATTGATTTTCAAACCGGCTTGGTGCTTATAAAAAATGCTTTCCAAATCATTAAGGGAATATTACCCAATATTGAATACGGAATGGCTGTTATTGGCGGCGTGGAAATGAAAGATGTTAAGTGTATAATAATCAATAATAGCCTTAATGCTGAGGTGATTAATATTAACAATCAAAACTCATACGTTGTTTCAGGAATGAAAAACGATATTGAAATACTTGTAAATGTCGCAAAAGAAGAAGGCGCTCTCCATACCAGAATAATGAATATTAGTTTCCCTTATCATTCAACTTGCTTGAACGAAGCGGCACTTGAATTTGCAAATTTCCTAACCAATATCAGCATCCTCAAACCTGAAATACCTATTGTTTCTTCAATTGATCAGCGAATTATTGATAGTGAAGCTGAAGTTAAAAAAGAACTTTCCGACAATATAAATAAAAAAATAAACTGGCTTAAAACCTTTAATTTTTTTACCGGCTCAGGAATTGATAATTTTTTGGAATGTGGGGCAGGAGAGAGCTTGACCAAGATAGGTAAATTCATTGAAGGAGATTTCAAAATCTACAATTCGAAAAATCTTGATAAGTATTTTGAACTCTTCTAAAGCTTTCCAATAAATAATAAACTTGCCAAAAATAGCTTAATGGAAAATTACATAAAAAATCAGCAGATATTTAATCAATGAAATCCCCCACCAACGAATAGATCACGCAGGTTGACATAAATAACCGGTGTTGATGGATTGTTAAATATCAGCATTTTGTCAACTTTATGCATAACCTGATAGGATTTTTTAGGTCTTTGCATGATAACCACCAAATCAAATTCTGAGTCATTTGAATTGTACTTCCTCAAACCGTTGGCAATAAACTCTTTTGTGTCT
>CAZELC010000364.1:0-3070 GCA_964512865.1 uncultured Bacteroidales bacterium | reverse complement strand
ATTGCAAAATCAGGCATTAATGAGATAGTTTTGACAGGAGTAAATATTGGCGATTTCGGCAAACATAATACTGAAAGTTTTAAATTACTTCTTGAAACTCTTGAAAAAGAAACTACTATTAAGCGCATAAGATTTTCTTCCATCGAACCTGATCTGTGTACAGATGATATTATTAAAATAGTAGCCGGTTCCGAAAAGATACTTCCTCATTTCCATATTCCTCTTCAATCAGGTTCCGATAAGGTATTAAAACTGATGAACAGAAAATATTCCACTGAGCTTTTTAATGATAAGGTAAAGAAGATAAAAGAGCTCTTGCCATATAGCTGTATAGCTACAGATATTATTACAGGATTTCCGGGCGAAACAGAAAAAGACTTCGCCGATACTTATAATTTCATTGAGCAAACAGAACTTTCGTACCTTCATGTTTTTACATATTCAGAGAGGAATAATTCGAAATCAGCAAAAATGGAAGGTAAAGTTGATGCTGCTGTAAAGAAACACAGAAGCGAATTACTTCATAAACTTTCAGAAACCAAGAAAGCGGATTTTTACAAAATGAACTCAGGAAAAATCAGAAAGGTACTTTTTGAGTCGGATATAAATAAAGGCTTTATTTACGGATTTACTGAAAATTATATAAAAGTCAGAATCCATTACCTTCCTGAACTTGTTAACAATATAAATAATGTTGAGCTTACAAACCTAAATGCAGATTTTGTTTTCGATTGCAAACTCATTAATTCATAACCAATAACAATCAAATTATGTTTCCTTCAATCAGCGATCTTATAAACTACCTTTTCGGCACAAGTATTCATATTCCTGTTCAGACTTACGGGTTTTTCCTTGCTGTTGCAATTCTTGTAGCTACTTATGTGCTTAAACTCGAGTTAAAAAGAATGGAAAAGGAAGGATATCTTTTACCTCAGAAGAAAAAAATCATAATAGGTATTCCTGCAAGTAAATGGGAACTTTTATCAACCGGAGTAGTGAGCTTTCTGGTAGGATTTAAATTTGTGGGAATCTTTATTGATTATGCAGAATTTGAAGCCAATACGCAGGATTATATTCTTTCATCCAAAGGAAGCATTATTGGCGGGTTAGTGATGGCTGCAATATTTGTATTCTTCACTTTTTATAAAAAACATAAGGCAAAACTTGATCCTCCGGTAGAAGAGGAAATTGATGTTTTTCCTCATCAGCTTACAGGTACAATATTAATACTAACAGCTATTTCCGGAATTCTTGGAGCAAAGATATTTCACAATCTTGAAAACTTCGGTGAGTTGTTAAGCAACCCGGTTGAGTCACTGACTTCATTTATGGGACTTACTTTTTACGGTGGATTAATTTTAGGCTCCGCTACATTATTATATTATGCGCACAGAAACAAAATTAACCTCAGATATTTTCTGGATGCCAACGCTCCTGCACTTATTACCGGCTACGGTCTTGGCAGAATAGCGTGTATGATGTCGGGAGACGGCTGTTGGGGAATAGTTAATACTGCGCCAAAGCCTGCATGGCTTTCATTTCTTCCCGACTGGATGTGGTCGTTTAATTTTCCTCATAATGTTATTAATGAAGGTGTCATACTGGATAATTGTACAGGTAGATTTTGTACCGTTCTTCCGGAAGGAGTATTTCCGACATCATTTTATGATACTGTTCTTTGTTTGGTAATATTTATTTTCCTCTGGAGTATAAGAAAAAAGATCAAAATACCCGGTGTTCTGTTTTCAATAACAATTGTACTTATTGGCATTCAGAGATTTTTTATGGAAAAAATCAGAGTGAATAATAAATTAGATATATTTGGATATAAAATTACCCAGGCTGAGATAATATCAGTTATTCTTATTCTGTTGGGAAGCTTCGGGATTTACTTTTTTATTAAATATTTCAGAAAACAACAAAATAAAAATGCTGAAACGCAGGTTTAAGAGTCTCACTTTCTTATCAATAGTTTTCATAGTTTGCCTGAACTCATGCAGGACAAACTATGGGATTGAGAACAACTTGACCAGGCGTGAATCATTTTATGTTGACAGTTTAAATGCGCCAAAGCCGGATTCTGTTGCACTTGAAATGATTATGCCATATAAAACTGAAATGGAACAGCAGATGAATGTGGTGCTTGCATACAGCGAAAAGACCATGATTAAGCAGCAGCCGGAAGGAATTCTGAACAATTTTGTCGCTGATCTGATGTTGAAAAAATCAACAGAACTTTATAAAGCCTTTGATACAGCCAGGATAGATATTTGCCTTTTTAACTATGGCGGACTTAGAAATCCTATCTCTAAAGGAGCTATTACACTTGAAAATGTTTATCAACTCATGCCTTTCGAAAATATGGTGTCTGTGCTTACCATCAGCGGAAGCAGTACAAAAAAAATGTTCGATTATATAGCAAAAAAGAACGGTATGCCTCTTTCAGGAGCGAGAGTTGGAATTAAAAACGATAAACCTGTTGATATATTGATAAACGGATATGCCATCGACACTAACAGAAACTACAAAGTTGTAACATCCGATTATCTGGCAGATGGCGGTGATAATATGGACTTTTTTAAGAATCCTGTTGCCAAAACATCACTTGGTATTAAACTCAGAGACATGATTATTGTTTATCTGAAAGAAGAAACAGCAATGGGAAGAACAATAAATGTAAACCTTGACAAAAGGATTTATTATGCAAAGTAGGAGAGATTTTATAAAAGCAATGATGCTGGGAGGTGCAGTTTTAGCCATAAACTCTACACCTTTCGGTGAATTTCTTTCCAAAGACCTTGTTAAAATAACCATTTTGCATACCAACGACACTCACAGCAGAATAGATCCTTTTCCTGATAATGATCCTAAATATCCCGGTCAGGGTGGTTTTGCAAGAAGAGCTGCGCTGATAAAAAAAATCAGGTCGCAGGAAAATAATATACTGTTATTTGATGCTGGTGACGTTTATCAAGGAACTCCATACTTTAACCTTTTTAAAGGCGAACTCGAATTCAAGCTTATGAGCAATATGGGTTA
The DNA here is from genome assembly GCA_964512865.1 of uncultured Bacteroidales bacterium. Classification (GTDB taxonomy): domain Bacteria; phylum Bacteroidota; class Bacteroidia; order Bacteroidales; family CAIWKO01; genus CAZELC01. Next base: position 31 of record CAZELC010000364.1, on the reverse strand, counting down.
TGATGCCATGACATTTGGAAATCATGAGTTC
>CAZELC010000363.1:0-3081 GCA_964512865.1 uncultured Bacteroidales bacterium | reverse complement strand
TTAAATAATTAATTGTTGATTACTTTAATAATTTAGCAAATACTAGTTTTTCTTTACATATTCTTCGATAATCTCAGAAACTTTCTGTGGAGTAAGTTCAGTATAAACATTATCGTTAATAAGCATTACAGGTCCTTTATGACACCAACCAAGGCAATTGGTCTGTAATAATGTAAATTTTTTGTCTAGTGTGGTATCTCCAACCTTAACTTTAAGAATGTTTTCAAGAGTATTGACAATAGCTTCTTTATCTTTCATGTGACAGCTTATTGTTCTGCAAACCCTGATGATGTTCTTGCCTCTTGGAACAGTATCGAGAAAAGTGTAAAATGTGGCTGTACCGTATACTTCCGCTGCCGAAAGGTTAAGTTCTTTGGCTATCAATATCATAGCTTCCTCTGAAAGATACCTTTCTTCGTGAACCACTCCCTGTAATACAGGCATTAAACTGCATCTGCAATTCCCGTGTTTTTCCACAAGACTTTTTACTAAGTTTTCTGTGTTAGACATTTTTCCTCCGTGATTTTTGATATAATTAAATTCCAGTTTATTTTATCATTATTTTCGATAAATATGCAGGTAAAATTAGCAATTTCGAATAGACAATAATAAGTATAATTATTTTTTTTTCAACAAAATCAAATGGTTTTCACAACAAGTTGAGATGATATTAACACATATAATTGCTTGCACATTTTATTACAAACTTCACTTTTTATTAATTATGCAAAGTAAAAATACTTGTTAAAATTTATTGATAGAAAATGATATTTGCTTATAAATAAAGAATTACAGATAGCCCATAACTTTATAAGAAAAATATCCAATCATCTCATGAATAAGCCTTTCCCAATCTGAGAAGCATTCAATATTTGGAACAAATAAGTACGACAAATCCCACCTTCTCACATCAGACACCCTTTTATTTGTGGGATAAACATCGAAAATGAGTCCTTGCTTCCTGAAACAAGCTGATGCGCGGCGCATGTGCAAAGAAGATGTTATTAATAAGAATTTTTCGTTTTTATATTTCTCATTAAGAATTTTAACTGAGTTCACTGCATTTTCATAAGTATTCTTAGAAGTGGAATCGATTATTATAACAGAATCAGCAATTTTTATTTTAAGCAAATATTTGCGCAATAGCGATGCTTCAAGCATATCTTTAAAAACAATACTGCCCGAACCACTTGAAATCATAATTTTATTTATAAAACCTGATTCATAAAGATCCAAAGCCTGAAGAATCCTGTCGGTATTCGATTGGAATATCAACCGATTGTCGTACATTTTATCCATATTAACCATTCCTCCACCCAGCACAATTCCAATATCATATTTTTTAAGTTGTGAATTTTTGGTCATCGGGACTTCCCAAAGCCTAACAGCTTCATCCACAATAAATGAATTTGAAAAGAGAAGAAACATAATGACAGAAGCAATCAAAAAACGATGTTTTCTTTTTGCATTAGTAGAAACCAAGGAAGCCAGAATAAGGCAAAAAACCCATATCAATGGAGAAATAAAGAATGATAATATTTTTGAAATGTAAAAAAACATTCGTTAATGCCTGACTTATTGTTTAATTATTCTAAGGTAACTAAAAATTATTGCATTTCAACAAATAAAATTTAAGAATTATAAAAAAAGTTCATTTCTGCAAATAACTCTAGAATATTGTAAATATATAGTAATAGAATCTGTTATTGTGCCATGCTTTATAATATGCATTTTTATAGTATTTAAACCATTTACTCTTTCCAATCCGCACCTTAATATTTTCAGAAGCTTTTGATTCGGGTAAGAGCTTTTTGTCTGTTAAAGCTGTAATTCGCCCTAATTTCTGCTGCTCAATTTTTAACTGAGTATTTTGATATGATTTTTTCTCAAGGTCTTTTAATAAGCTTAGTGATTTCTCAAAATAAATGCTATCAGCTAAATAGTCAACTGCATAAAAAATAAATTTATCATTTCCTTTATCAATTACAAAGTTTTCAAGAGGTTTGTGTCTCAAACCGGAATTATTAATTTTTTCAGTAATGAAATAGTTCTCAGCTTTTTTATAATAAAACAAGCTGCTATCATAATCACCCCTGAAGTAATAGTTATTAGCTAATATCAGCAATTTCTGATAGTTCACAGGTTTTTTGTTATTTAGTTTTAAAGAACTTATATCTGATGTATCAATATTACAATCGTGATGATGTATTGCTATACTTATAGCAGTATCTGCAAAAACCTGAGAATAAATATAATCGTTAATATTTGCCATTTCGATGGCTTGTTTATAAGAGTCATTAAATCTGTAAATCGACTCTGAACATTCAGTAAGAGTAATATAATTTTTTAATTCATTTAACCGGTTTGAAATTGATGTATCATTATTCAGGGCTAATTCATTAATATCTGTGAGTCTGTTCTCATATTGAATTTTTGCTGAGTCGAGTTTTCTGTCGTTAACTAATAAGAAAATGCTTTTTATCTTACCTAGCAAATAAGGTTTCGCATAAAGAGACACCAGTGAATCCATTAATAATGAAGTCTTTATTTTGTATTTAATCTCTAATTCCTTAGCCGACTTCATGCGTAAAATCATTTCATTGTAAGAGGCAAAAACAGAAAGGTATTTTGCTTCTTTAACCAGCTCATTATATCTGAAAGTTTTAATTCTGAATATCACACTGTCGAAGCCTGCATTATTGGTTATATCTTTAAGGTTTTCATTGCGATAGTTTTCTGCATTTTTAAGAAATTGTTCTGCGGAGTTAATATTTTTATCCTTAAATGATTTATAAGCATTTTTTACCAATTCCTCAAAAACGCCTTTTTTAGCCAATGATATTTTATAATTTATTTCATCAGGACATTTATAGTTTTCATTATAGTTTGAATCACATAAAACAATAGCTTTTAAATAATAGTCCTGTGCTTTTTCATACTTCCTGAATTTTAGCGAAGAATCTCCAAGTACAATATATGCTTTTGCAAGTCTGAACATCATTGCATCCGCTTCTTCATCATTAATTATATCCGTGCTGTGTTTTTTCTGAAAAGCCATAGCTTCAAGCACATATACTTCAG
>CAZELC010000362.1:0-3097 GCA_964512865.1 uncultured Bacteroidales bacterium | reverse complement strand
CATCGGTTGCTAATGCAGCAAACTTTACCTGAATCGTCTCGCCATAGCACCATATCTTCATTCAGGCGTTTAACTCTCAAAGGTTTCCTTTTCTTAAGTTCCGAAGAATCAAGGATGACATACCATTGGTTGTGGATCATGAATGTACTTTTATTATAATTACACAAATATAACAATAAAAAAAGCCGTTGAAATCAACGGCTTTTAATTATTTTAAATCTAAATTAATGAACTATTTAACTTCAGGAGCTTTTTGACTTTCGATAATCTGTAAAGCTTTTGCTTCGTCTCTCACTCTGCAGTCTTTTGCTGTGCAATTAATAGGTGGTTCCTGATGTTTTTTGTTGCTTGCAGGCTCCCATCCCATTGTAAAGTATAAAACGAAGAATCCAAGTATATATGCAACAGTTACATGCCATCCTTTTCTAACCCATAGCATAACGTTTCTTCCCTCAGGAAATTTATTTGTAATAGCAACACCTGCGGAAGAACCAAACCAAATCATAGAGCCGCCAAAACCAACAGCATAAGCAAGCATTCCCCAGTCATAATGTCCTTGGTCGAGGCAAAGTTTTGTAAGAGGAATATTATCAAACACTGCTGAAACAAATCCCAGAATAAATGCTGACATCCATGATGCATCTGGCAAAGTTTCTACAGGCATTAATGAAGCAGCAGTAACTAGGCAAAGAAGAAAGATAGAGCCTTTTATTGATGCGCCGACTTCGTGCCAAGGCAGTTTTTTAAATGTTGCGCCGATCAGAATTGCCACCCAAACACCTAATGCGGGCATATCATAGTAAATATTAGAAATAATAGCGCCTACAAGTATCAATAAAACTATAAACAATCTTCCGTAATCAACTTTGGCTCCTGGTTTAGCATCTTTAGTAATCCTCTGGTATTTGTCCTGCTGGTGAGCAGCAAACCACGCTATAAAGAATAAAGCAACAAAAGCAGCAACAAAAGCATGTAAAACATTTAATGCTGAAACTCCGTCAATCCACATCATTGTGGTTGTAGTGTCACCAACTACTGATCCGGATCCTCCTGCATTACTTGCAGCTACTATTGCAGCAATATAACCAATATGAACTTTGTTTTTAAACACAACAAGAGCAACAGTACCACCGATCATAGCTGCGGCAATATTATCGAGGAAGGATGAAAGTACGAAAACGAAAATTAAGAGAACAAATGGTCCTTTCCAGTCGTCAGGAAGGTATTTTGGAAGAATATCTGGAACACCGCTATCTTCAAATATTTTTGCGAGAACAGCAAATCCGAGAAGTAATCCAAGAAGGTTGAGTATAATACCCCATTCTCCCTGACGTAAATCTTTGTTTAATAGTTGTTCAATAAATGGATTTGAACCGAAAAAATGTTCCCCAAAATTCAAAGGTGAGAAAATGATCTTGTACAGCACAATTACTGTTAATCCGATAACTGCAACCCAGAATGTTTGCTTATGAAAAAGAGCAACACAAACAAGTGTCAATGCAAACAGAATAAATTCGATACGGATACCATTGATTGAAGGTGCATCGACAGCGCCACCTGCGCCAGCATTTGCAAATGTTAAGGCAGGGATTAACAAGCATGCCAGAATAGCAGAACCTATCAGGAACGTTCTGTTTTTCATTAGTGTAAGAATTGTTTTCATTAAAGTTTTTTTTGATTTGTGAATAAATAGTAAACTAAATCTTATATTAAAAAATTAAGTATCGGGAACTAAAATTATTTTATTAATCCTGCAAAGCCCATAAAGGCTAATGAAAGCAAACCTGCGGTTACTAATCCAATGGGAAATCCTTTCATCCCCTTAGGGATACCGGTGAGCTCCATTTGTTCTCTAAGCCCTGCTAAAAGAATCATTGCCAATGTGAAGCCAACAGCGGTTGCTGCAGCATAAACAACACTTTGAATAAGGCTGAAATCTTTTTGAATAGCAAGAATTGCAATACCAAGAACAGCACAGTTTGTTGTTATCAGAGGAAGATAAATTCCAAGTGCCTGATAAAGTGATGGAGCTGCCTTTTTTAATATTAGTTCAACGATCTGGACTAGAAATGCAATTATAAGGATAAAGCATATTGTTTGGAGGAATTGGATTTCTAGAGGAACTAAAATATAATTGTAGATGAAAAAAGTGACAAAATTTGCTAAAGCCATAACGAATATAACAGCGCCACCCATTCCTATAGAAGTGGAAACTTTTCCAGATACTCCCAAGAATGGGCATATTCCAAGAAATTGTGCCAGTACAACATTATTGACAATGATTGCAAGTATAATGATTTTAATAAATTCCATATTCGTTATTTTAGATGTTGAACTTTGATTTAACTCTGTTTGAAATTGCTATAAGATAACCATAAGTTAAAAACGCACCCGGAGGTAAAACAAAAAGTAGCATTGTCTTGGCATTTTCACTAACCAGCTTAATATCGAAGATAGAACCATTACCAAGAAGTTCTCTAATTCCACCCATTAATGTTAGAGCTAATGTAAATCCTATTCCCATTCCAATACCATCAAGAACAGAGGCAAAAACTGTATTTTTTTGTGCGAAAGCTTCAGCTCGCCCTAAAATAATGCAATTTACAACTATCAATGGAATAAATATGCCAAGAGTGCTGTATAGGCCGGGAACAAATGCTTTCATTGTAAGATCCACAATAGTTACAAATGTTGCAATAACAACAATAAAAGCAACAATACGAACTTTGTCAGGTATGTAATTTTTTAACAAAGAAATAAACAGATTTGAAAAAACAAGCACAAAAGTGGTGGCTGCACCCATTCCTATTCCGTTAAATGCTGCTGTTGTAACAGCAAGAGTAGGGCACGTGCCAAGTACAAGTACAAATGTCGGATTTTCTTTAATAAATCCATTTGTTAAGTGTTTAAGATTACTCATTGCTGACCTCCCTGATTAACTTGTGAATAAATATTTTTCATAAATCCGTCATAAGCTTTTTGAGTTGCATCACAGAATGCACGTGAGGTAATTGTAGAAGCCGTAATTGCATCAACCTGTCCGCCATCTTTTTTAACTTTAAGAACAAAATCCTTTGGATTCTTTTCATTGAACTGG
>CAZELC010000361.1:0-3101 GCA_964512865.1 uncultured Bacteroidales bacterium | reverse complement strand
TCGGTGCCAAACGTTTTCCTTACAAGACTGCAACCGTTGGGAAAACTCGATAATATGGAAAACATCACAAAAGAAGTTAAAATAATGATGAATCCTGATTTGGCCTATACAACTCAAGATGGTGATGCAACTGGCGCTGACTTCGGCTCCGCTCAGTCAGCAGAAAGATTCGGAGTAAAAGATATTAATGACGCCACCTGGAAAAATTATTTTGATTCACTATCATGCACAGAATGTGGAAGATGCACTTCTGTTTGTCCGGCAAACCTTACAGGCAAAAAGCTTTCTCCCAGGAAGATTATGATGGACCTTCGTGCAAGGATGAAAGAAAAAGGACCTCAAATGATAAAAAATGGCAAAGATTTCAGTGACAACAAATCATATCTCCGAGATTATATTTCCGAAGAAGAGATTTGGGCTTGTACCACATGTAATGCTTGCGCACAGGAATGTCCGATAAATATTAATCATCCTTCTTTAATTATAGATCTTCGCCGTTATCTTGCTATGGAAGAAGGAGTAGTGCCCGCGCAGCTAAAATCAATGTTTTCAAATATTGAGAACAATGGAGCTCCTTGGCAGTTTTCACCTGAGGACAGAATGAAATGGGCAGAGGATATAAAAATTAATTTGAACTGTTAACCAGACAAGATTATTAAGAGTATGGAACATATAGAAAGCGAACAAATTGACGTGCCGGTAATGGCCGATCTAAATGCTCAGGGGCGTAAACCGGAATTTCTTTATTGGGTTGGATGTGCTGGCGCATTCGACGACAGATATAAAAAAGTGTCAAAGGCTTTTGTTAAAATTTTAACGCACCTTAAAACCAGTTATGCAGTTCTTGGTACTGAAGAAACATGTTCAGGCGATCCTGCCAGACGTGCCGGTAACGAAATGCTTTTTCAAATGCAAGCTCTGATGAATATTGATACTTTTACAAGATATAATGTAAAGAAGATCATAACTACTTGTCCTCACTGCTATAATGTTTTCAAAAATGAATATCCCGACCTTGGCGGAAAATATGAAGTTATTCATTATACTCAGTTTTTGAGCAATATGATTGATGAAGGAAAACTAAAAATAGATTCACAGATTTTAAACGATAAAAAGATTACTTTTCATGACCCTTGCTATCTTGGCAGATGTAACGATGAATATGAGGCGCCCAGAAAAGTACTTGATTCTGTACCTTCGTTTAAAGTTGAAATGAAACGACACAAGAGTTTTGCTTTATGTTGCGGTGCCGGTGGAGCACAAATGTTTAAAGAAGCTGAAAAAGGCGACAAGGAGATTTTTATTGAAAGAACCGAAGAAGCCATTGAAACCGGTGCAAATATTATCGCAACATCTTGCCCGTTCTGCATGGTAATGCTTACCGATGGTTTAAAATATAAAAACAAAGAAGAGGAAATCCGTAATCTTGATATTGCTGAGATAATCGCGGAAACTATGAGCTTGTAAAACTTATTTCTTAATTAACAAAACTCTTCTCCCGTCAAATACCCATGCGCAGTAGCGTAAATAATTGATCTTGTATAACCTGAACAATCACCAACAAATTTCAGATTACTGAAATGTTCATTATTTAGTTTGTTAGAATAGAACTTAATTTCAGGTGCATATACAAGGTTATCATCATTTGCAACTCCGGGTACAACTTTATCGAGCTGCTCTATGAAGTCAACAATGCTTTCAATTATTCTTCTCGGAAAAGCAAGGTTAATATCGCCAAGAATAAAATTATCAGATGGAAGGGTTGGCAAAACCCTGTAAAGTTTTTTAGTACGCTTTGAGTTTTTAAGATCGCGGTAAGTCTGAAGTATAACTTTGTTTTTTCCGGCCAGAAGATTTGTTAGTTTTGCTATATGCGAACCATAACCGATAGGATCATTAAATGGTTCGGTGAGCTCAACGGTGGTTAAAATTGCGAAGTTAGTATTAGTGCTTTTTTCACTCATTTTAGCATGCCCATTCACAGTAATAAAATCTTCATAATTTTCTCCAACAATATATCCTGATGGATTATTACAGAAAGTTCTGACAACATAACCTGTTTTGCTGCGATACTTTACCTTGAACTCATACATTTCTTTATTAAGATCATTTACAATATGGTCCGGAAGTTCGTAGCGAATGCCAAGGTCCAGCTTTGTATTTTCCAGAACAAGTTTTGGATACTTTGTAATGATGTTTTTTATAAGTTTATGTCCGCTGCGCCCAACAGAAACAATTGCAGAGTCAAATTCTTCTTTATTGTTAAGAATTATTTTATTGTCTTTGACTTCAAGTTCATTCACCGGTGAGTCAAAATGAAAATATATGTTTTCGAATTCTTTAAAATGCTCATAAATATTATAAAGTACATCCTTAAGCTGATCGGTTCCAAGATGAAAGAACTCAGCAGCAACAGGCAAAAAACCGTGACGGTAAAAGGTATCGTAATATTGCGAATTGTAAAATGATTTACCGGTTTCGTATTCTTTGTGTTTAGTTTTATTGAGATAGAACTCCACCAGTTGTTTTTGAATTGCTGTGTCAATAAATATATCGCCACCCATTTCAGATGAAACGAAAAGCTTTCCATCTGCGCGAATGCCTGAAACACTTGATGAGTAAATATCTTTCGATTTCTCAAAAACATGAATCTCGTGGATTGATTTGTTTGCTCTTTCAAGAAATCCTATTGATGCTGCACCAAAACCGATTATTGCTATTTTCATTTTAATTATAGATTAATGGCTATTTGGTAATTCCTGCCCATTTTTCGAACTCATTTATTATACTTTCACAAACATCATCAGGTTTTGTATTTGATGTGTCAATAACGTAATCATAATTTTTCAAATCGGAATAATCGATATTATAATAATTTCTGAATCTTTCCAACTCACTTTGGCGACGTGCATATATTTTCTGTTTTGCTTCTTCAACACTGGCGTATTTTTCACTTGTGCGCTTGTCATTAAATATCCTTTTTGCAGCCTCATCAGGGTTAACAGTAAGATAAACTTTAAAAGTTTGCGGGGCAAAATGCCATGCAAGCCTGGAATCAAATATCAGCGACTCTTCACATTCCTGAAGTTGTGTTACCCTAT
>CAZELC010000360.1:0-3102 GCA_964512865.1 uncultured Bacteroidales bacterium | reverse complement strand
GGGCGGAGAATTGTGCATAAGAAACCTTGTTTTGCGTCAATTACAGTAAAGAACATAATACTAAATAAAGTCAAGTAAAACGCAGTTTCAGCAGGAATTTATGCAACTTAGGGTAGCCTTCTGCGAAAAGGACATTTTGCAACAATGTCCTTTTTTGTTTCTTTTTTGGACAAACAAAAAAGAAAGAAAAGAGAAAAACATAATATTTGCTGAAATAAAACTATAGCAATCTCCAAATAAGCTTTTGCACCTACGGAGCAAAACACTCTTATTATCATTGTTTTTTTACCAAGCGAAAGCCCCTAACGTGGCAAGATTCAGAGTGAGTAGCAGAATAAGCAGGATGTTTTAAAACATAAAAAGGTCAAATCACTCCACCACCACCATCTTCCTCACCTCCGATTTGCCATTTACACTCAGCCTCAGTTTTATATTAGTTTATTATTAATCCTTAACAAAAATGTAGCAAATCTGCTGTTATAGTCTATTCATTTATTCTTTTATTATTTTTTTTGAGACATTAATATCATTACTAATAACTCTCACAATATAAACACCTTTATTAAAGTTTGAGACATCAATATCTGTTCTTGATTTTCTTAAGGATTGTTTTAATAATGTTTGTCCTTGAATGTTGTAAATTGCTACTGTTCCTTCATTAGTTAATGAATTAGTTTTAATTGAGATGTAGCCTTTTGTTGGATTGGGATAAATTGTCAAAAAAATATTATTCTCATTATTATTTAATATTCCGGAATAAAAGGGTATAAAACTAGCTTCATATTTATGTATTTGGTTCAACCAATATATTTCCTGCATATTTGAAAACACAGTCATTTTACAACAAATACCAGGTTGCCAATTGCTATTTATATAATGTTCATATTCTCCAGTTATAGAATTATTATCAGAATTATAAACGTATGTTTCCTTTCCATTATCCAGCCAAGAACCATTTTGCCAAATCTCTTTTATTTTGGTCATTAGATTACCATTACCATCGTAAGAGAATGAATACCTCCAATCGTTTACCCATGCTGAAATCTGCCATTGCTCATGTAAAAATGTAAGCATGTTTCCACTGCCACTATAGGTATATGTATCACTCCAGATATTCGTCCAGGCACTCATTTGCCATTCTTCATATAATGCAGTTAGCCTATTACCATTTCCATCGTATGAAAATGTAAATCTAAAATAATTTGTCCATGTGCTTATTTGCCATTGTTCAAATACCCTTGTTAGAATATTACCGCTCACATCATAAGTATATGTATCTCTATCAAGATTAACCCATGTGTTAGTTTGCCATTGCTCACCTAATGATTGTGTCATATTTCCAAATGAATCATAAGTTTTGGTATCTCTTATAAAATTCACCCAGGCACCAGACTGCCATTGTTCATTCAATTGTACTAACATGTGTCCATTGATATCATAAGTGTATGAATATCTATGCAGGTTAACCCAAGAACCTGAAACCCATTGTTCGTTAAGCTGAGAAAGTTTATGCCCATCAATATCGTAAGTGTATGTACTCCTGTGATCATTTACCCAAGCTCCAGTTTGCCATTTTTCATTAAATGCAGTTAGCATATTGTTGTTTGCATCATAAGTATAGGTAAAACGAAGACTGTCAACCCAATTGCTTGTATGCCATTTTGCAATAAGCAAAGTCAATACATTCCCATTAATATCGTACGTTTGTATATGCCTTTCTAATAATCCAATTGTATCATAGGCAATAATCGTATCCCATTGCCATATTATTGATTTTGAACCTGATAATGCTAACTGCTTTTCAAATAATGTAGAGTACTCTTTTTTTGCTTGATTCTGCTGAGAAAAGGTTGAGCATATAAACATCGAAAGTATAAAAATAAAAGTAATTGCGTTTTTCATAATTTTAAATTTTTATATATCTACTATCTTTATGTTGTATCTTATAAATTAAATTGATCCGTCAATAATTAAAATCTTCCTCACCTCCGACTTCCCATTAACACTCAACCTCGCAAAATAAATCCCTGCTGATAAGCCAAACTCTTTTGCATTGAATGTCTTTTTGTAATTGCCTGCAGGTTGTTGTTCGTTGCAAACGGTTGTAACCAATGCGCCCATGAAGTTGTAAACGGAAAGGTTAACTTTTGAGGGTTGATTGAGATTGTATTCGATATTGGTTGATGAGGTTGTGGGGTTGGGGTAAATGCTTATGGTTTCTTTTGCCGCAGATTTGGAAGTTCTAATCCCACTGTAATTATCAATATAAGTCTTTACAGTATTGGTCGTCACAGGTAAGTTATAGTCAAAGTAAATATATGCTGTATTACAAATAGTATCGCCTTCCTGAAAGTTAGTATCTATTTTAATCTTAAACTTAACAAAACCATTGCTTCCTGTGCGGTTTACATTACTGTCGGGGAGTTTAATATTGGGAAATGTGAACTCAAGTGTACGCGAACCTCGAACTGTTAAATTACAAGTATCACTTGCCGACAGAACAGAAACAGTTGACAATAAAAGATTCTGGTTAAGTTCATCAGCAACCTTAATATTAAATGCTGTATCGGTTCCTGTGTTTTGAAAATGCAGTGTATATGTAAGCCACTGACCATCGCTTATATTTTGTGATTTTATTTTTGAAGAAGGGGAAACAGTTTTTTCGTTGGGGTCAAAAGAACCTGTAATTATCTGAAATGAAGAATCTCTGTTATTTAATGGTGTTGTGTCCTGAGCCAACGGGTAAGCAACAACCTCATTGATCAACGAATCTCCAATTACAATGTATGGCGGAAGATTAAAATTTGCTGTGATGCTTCTATAATGTCCGGGCAGCAGATTATTATAATTCCATATTATTTCGTTGGAAGCAACAGAAGTATGAGCCGGCACGCTGTTAAGATAATTTAAGTGATTATCGTAATTTAATGAAATATATCCGCTCATTGTGTCAACACCAACATTTCTGCAAGTAATATTATAAGAAACATCGAATCCCGGTCTGGTCATAGTAATTGGTGTAATAACAACTTCAAGGTCTTTAACATGAGGAATATAATGAAAAGCGAAGTTTTTATTGCTGTCAACACCGGTTAATCCAGG
>CAZELC010000359.1:0-3118 GCA_964512865.1 uncultured Bacteroidales bacterium | reverse complement strand
TCTTCATAAGTTTCAGTGGGAAATCCAACCATAAAGAATAATCTTGTAATAAACCTTTTTGAAGCAATTTCGATTACTTTCTCAGCTTTTTCAATATTAAGATTTTTACCCATAAGTTTTTGAAGGCGTTGTGTTCTTGATTCAACAGCTAAAGCAATAAGAACAGTACCGGCTTCTTCTAAAAGATCAAGCATCTCTTCATCAATCTGGTCAGCACGTAGACCATTAGGAAAATTCAATCTGATTTTTGGCAATTCTCTTATTATTAATGAAAGTGTTTTTTTTGCTTCTGTTTTTGGAATATTGAAAACATCATCAAGGACCACAAAATCATAAATGCCATATTTTTCAATTCTTTCTCTCATTTCGGCAACAACATTTTCCGGGGAACGTCTTCTTACTTTTTTGCCAAAAAGCTGATGACAATAAAAACAACCGTATGGGCAACCTCTTGAGCATAAAATAAAAGCCGTACCTGACGAATATTGCAGCAGAAAATTCTTTACATATAAATAATCATTAAAATCAATTTGACTATAGTCAGGAAATGGTATTGTATCAATATTTTGAATTAATGCTCTAGGCTCATTAATTTTTAATTTCCCATCAATAATCAGAGCAGTGCCTTTTACATTATCAGGAATAATATCTGTATTTTTAAGTTGCCCTATTAAATCTATAAAAGTATTTTCTCCTTCTCCAATTACTACAATATCAACTAATTTATCTGAAAGGAGTTCACTATAAGAAGATGATGAATAAGGACCACCACCTACAATAATTGTATTCGGAACTAATTCACGGACTTTATTGGCAATTTGTTCAAATGAATCCTTTGCTAAGGATAATGCTCTTAAACCTATCAAATCAGGTTTGAATGAATTGATTATTGACTCGAGCTTTTTAAGAGGTTCATTAGTTGTTGCAGTATGAAAAACTTTAAACTCTATTGCTGGGAATACCTTCTTTACTGAAGAAACAAGGTATAGCAAACCAACTGGGTGTTGGCTGTAGTGCTGAAAGTTTTGATGGGTTTTGTCTTTAAAAATTTCAACATCTATCAAAAGTACTTTATTAACCATTATTTGTTTCCTCTTATGATGAATAACAAATTGAATAATTTTAACAAAATTAAAAAAATTAAGCAACCTGTGAATAAATTTATTCTGAAACTTGAATGACTTACTATGCTAATAATAGTCAATCAAACTACTAATTAAGCAATGTTTCACATCAATAAATTTGCAAACACTCAATAAATAAAAAAATATCTTTAATTTTGAAGTCAGTCAGCCAAATAAATCAAATGAAAGATTTTTCATATCTAAAAAAGAATTTAAAAAAAGATTTCACATCATTTAAGAAAGTTAAACTTGCTATTATTGGCGATACATCAACCCAATTTCTTGTTCAGGCAATTCGAGGAATGGGTTACGAAACTGCTTTAGATATTGATATTTGGGAAGCTGAATACAATCAGATTGAAAGACAGGTTTTTGATGCTTCATCAGAATTATACCGGTTTAACCCTTCGGTTGTTATAGTTTTTATGTCATCGCATAAATTGCTGGCTGATTATAATAAACTTAACAACTCAGTTTTGTCAGACTTTGCAATATCTAAGTGGGATTACATAAAAAATATCTTTACTGCTGTTACAGAGAATATTAAGGCAGAAGTAATATTTTACAATTTTACTGAAATTGATGATTCGGTTTTTGGCAGCTATTCGAATAAAACAGAATCGTCCTTTTTATTTCAGCTTCGGAGACTTAATTATGAGATGATGTGTTTTGCCAAGGATAATGCGGCATTTCACCTGTGCGATATATCTTCAGTTCAGAACATTGTAGGCAGAAGAACAATTTTTCAGCCGTCGATTTATGTCAATTCAGAAATGGTATTAAGCATTGATGCTTTGCCATTGGTGGCACAGAGAACTGTTGATATCATTTCCGCTTTGAACGGAAGAGTTAATAAATGTCTAATTGTCGATCTGGATAATACTTTATGGGGTGGAGTAATTGGTGATGACGGTTTGGAGAATATACAACTTGGCAATTTGGGCATTGGAAAAGCTTTTACAGAATTTCAATATTGGATAAAAAAACTTAAAAACAGAGGAATAATTATAGCTGTATGCAGCAAGAATAATGAAAATATTGCTAAGGAACCATTTGAAAAACATCCCGATATGGTTCTTAAACTTGATGATATTGCTGTTTTTATTGCTGATTGGGAAAATAAAGCGGATAATATTCATCGGATTAAGAGCATTTTAAATATTGGTTTTGATTCGATGGTTTTTTTGGACGATAATCCTTTCGAAAGAAATCTTGTTAGGGAGAACATACCGGATATTTGCGTTCCAGAACTTCCGGAAGATCCGGCTGATTTTTTGGAATATTTATATTCTTTAAATCTTTTTGAAACAATTTCTTTTTCGGAGGAAGATAAAGACAGAACTAAGCTTTATCAAAAAGAAGCATTGAGAACTAACGCTCATGAGAAATTTGCAAATGAAGATGATTATTTGAAAAGCCTTAATATGATTTCATATATTGAAGCTTTCAATGATTTTAATAAACCTCGCGTTGCTCAGCTTTCACAGCGCTCTAATCAGTTTAACCTGCGAACAGTGCGTTATTCCGAAGCAGATATTAAATTAATTGCAGGTTCGGAAAATCATTTTAATTTTGCATTTACTCTTGAAGATAAATTTGGTGAAAACGGATTGATTTGCGTGGTTATTCTGAAAAAGGAGGATAACATTACTTTGTTCATTGATACATGGTTTATGAGTTGTCGTGTATTAAAGCGCGGTATGGAAGATTTTGTTCTGAATGTAATTGCTGATTTTGCGAAAGAAAAAGGCTTCAGAACATTAAAAGGAGAGTACATCCCGACAATGAAAAACGAAATGGTTATAGATCATTATAAAAATCTTTGCTTTGAAGATGCCGGCAGTTTCTGGATTCTGGATTTGGTATATTATAAAACCCGCGGCTAAAATAGCAGTGACGATAAAAAGTTTTTTTATCGCTGAAAATATATTTATTTTATCAGAGTCTGTTTAAATTGCTACCGAATCTCCTGAATACATAGACATATAATTGTG
>CAZELC010000358.1:0-3121 GCA_964512865.1 uncultured Bacteroidales bacterium | reverse complement strand
AATGATAGAGAAAGATCATCAAATGTTAAATACCATGGATTACCATTAGCTTCACAATAAATTCCAAAATAATATACACCTGTTGTTGAAGGGGTATATGTAACTATTACCTGAGCATAAGTAGTATTCATTGGTGACGAAATAGAATCTATAGTTTGGATTAATGATCCTGCAGTTTGTCCGGAATATACGCCAAGTTGTAATCTATTCCAACCTGAAATTCCATCAGTAATATACCAATAACTGAATTGATAATTTACGCCTGCAGTTAATTGGAATCCTGGAGTAAAGAATCTATCGTTACTTGACCATCTGAAGTATGCTGCTTTAGTACCTGTATGAGCATTTCTATTGTATGAACCGTAGTCAGCAGTTTGTGTATGTGTATATTCACCTAAGTTAGTAGCAGCCCAACATGAAGGTAATTCATCATTAGCAGTAATAGCTTCAAAACCTTCATTCCAAGGTAATGTAGTAAGTGGAATACATGCAGTTGTTCCAATAAGTTTAGAGGACCAGTTACTTGTACTTCCTGACCCACAATCAGCTTGAATATAGAAATCATAAGTTGTATTATCTGTTAAACCAGGAATAGTATATGGATGATTAGATGCAACAACTAAAGTACCAGAACCAGGATTGAATCCAGCTGGACCATATTCAATATTCCATGAAGTTGCAGAACCTTCCTCTGTCCAATCTAAATTAATACTATTATCAGTTACACTAACAACATGTAAATAGGATGGAGTCATACAAGCATTAAAAGGAGTTACTTTGAAATTATCAATATGTAGATCGTTTTCATATGTATAAGTATTATCATTTTGATATGCATAAAATGCAAATTTTACAATTCCGGAATATGGTGCCATTGCGGTTGAATCATATAATGGAATAATTTGATTTTGAAGAGTATTTGTAATAGTGATAAATGGTGTTCCAGTTGAGTTATTCCAATCTTTTAAAATACCTGTTGAGTTCCATGTATTTCCATTATCAGTTGAAATCAATACTACAAAGCGTGCATTTTGAGAAAGATCTAATGTACTAGCACTTCCACTATAATAATCAGTAGTTGCCAATTCGAACTCTAATTGATATTGAGATGACCCTGTACCTAAGTCAACGGATGGAGTTATCAACCAATGTTTTGTACCTGTACCATAGTATTCAACGGCAGCGGTGTTACCAGACAAGGTATTTCTAATATCCCAGCCCCAATTTGAATTTAATAGGGTTGCGTTTCCTGTTGTTGGTAATGTTCCAGATTTCATGGACCAACAAACAGAAGGTAACATTGAGTTAAAAGGTTCAGTAGTTGTAGGAGGAATTAAAGAAACACAAGAAGTTAAGAAAGAGACCATATTTGAAGTAAAAGAGGTATCACCAGGGCTACAAACAGCTTTTACTCTAGCGTAATAGGTTGTTGCAGGAGTCAATTGTGTTAATTGTAAAGTAGTATCCATAGTAGAAGCATGACTCCAAATAGTATCAGAATCCGTTTTATATTCAACAATATATTCAACTCCAACGGGGTAATTATTCCATGACAAGTTGCAAGTGGATGCCGTAACGTTACTATAAACCAATCCGTTAGGAGAAGCACATGTAAGAGGTTGAATGCTGATATTATCGATTTTACCAGGAGGTATTAAACCGGCTGATGAATCGTTTCTCCATAAAAATACTAATCGTTGAACAGTATTAGAATATTGAGAACCTAAAACAATATTTCTGGTTTGCCATGTTGATGAGAGATTTAAATTAGGGCAAATTCTATAAGATTCTGGAATTATAGTTCCAGGTGTAATGTTGTAGGAAAATGGAACTAAATAAGCAATAACATCATCATAACCACTTTCACCATAATTTGCCCAATCAAATGATAAAGCAAATTCATTTGCATTTGAAAATTGGATATTTGTATAAGCCATTACAATTGAGGTTAATTCATTGTCATATGAAGCACTAACGCCTAGATCATCAGAGATGTATAACCCATTACCAGAACCACCATTTCCGCCAGGAGCACCTATATACCAAATGTTTGGTTGTATTCCATTATTTAACACCCAGGTTGCATTTTGAACAGTATCTTCAAAATTGCATGTATAAGGAATTGGAGAAATTGTTGAAGGAAGAACAATATGTTGAGCTACAGTCCATGGGCTTCCACAAGCAGCTTTAACAGCTACCCAAATAGTGTCGTTTGGATTAAAACCATTAATTACGTATGGTAATGCAGTTCCTGTTGGAATAGTTACCTGAATTCCGGTTTCCGGATCGAATGGAAGGGTAGTTGGATTAACGACATATGACAAGATATATCCAGATCCATCATCAGTCAGATTGTTCCAGTTAGCTGAAAATGAAGTAGTGGAAACAACGTTCGTTGTAAAGTCGTAAACGTTTGGACAAGGAGGAAGTACATTAATAACGACATTATCAATATACATGGTATTATAACTTCCTGAATTATCTTCAACTAAGAAAGTAATATTTCTACCAATTCCTGAGTATGAAGATAGAACAATCTCTTTATCTTCCCAAACGTTAGTATTGGTTAATGATTGGGTTGGTCCAACTTGAACAAAAGTGCTTCTATTTGATGGGTCTGTCATTACCCCAACTTTAACATTGTGATTGGTATTGTAACCTGACATTTTAAAGTTAACTTTGAGCTGGTTAATATTAATTGAGGCATCAAAATTATTTAAGGAAGCTAATGTAAATGTATTGTTATATGATTCCAAATACAATGAACCTGGAGAAGAAAAATATGATCCGCTAATGTATGGATAAGAACCATAATTGGAGAGGCGAGACCAACAAATTGGATAATTATTATACCCATCTACTCCGTATGTATCAAATGATTCAGAATAAGGAAGGGCTAAAATATCTGAGCAATCTGTTCTGAAATCAAATTCAGTTGGTTCTGAATAAGTTAAATCACTGCATTCAGCAGCAATTTTGACATTATAAACTGTATTTGGAGTCAAAGTTGTGAGGTGGTAAGTGGTATCACCAAAAATATCATATTGATTCCATATTGTTGCAGTAGCCTCTTTCCAGAAAAGTCTGTAATTGTATGTAGTTGGGTCACCGGCAGAGAAAA
>CAZELC010000357.1:0-3152 GCA_964512865.1 uncultured Bacteroidales bacterium | reverse complement strand
CTTAATATCAGTTAAAGACAACGGAATAGGAATAGAACCAGATGATTTGAAAAAGCTTTTTGATGTTATGAGTGTAAGAACAGTCCCTGATGCAAAAGGTGAAAAAGGAACTGGCTTTGGGCTATTGCTATGCAAGGATTTTGTAGAAAAACACAATGGCAAAATTTGGGTTGAGAGTAAACCTGGAAAAGGCTCACAATTTTATTTTTTATTACCCTTACCATAATTAATCATGAAATTATTTGCTTTGTTTTTAGTGACAATTATTGGTGCTGTATTTTTATATAATAGTCCAAAATCTAATGTGTTATCAATTTCTGCCAATTCAGATACCATAAACATAGCTTACACTTACTGGTGGCCGTCCGGTGGTCCATTTACGGGATTGTGCGGGAACAAATATTCTTTGATGTTCACTGGTACAATAACAAAGCTTAATAGTCCTGAAAAGTCTTACCCTAATGGAAGAAATGTTGGCGATGTTATATGGACTCCACAAAAAGGTGTAATTAAAATTAATAAGATGGAGTTTGAAAATCCGCCGGAAGAAGGCTATAAAAAAACTGCCGGAAGAATTTATAAAAATGAACAATATTTTATCTCTGATTGTTTCTTCGGATCAGGATTAAGTGAAGGCGACAAAGTAATGGTATTTATTTATTCTTATGAAGGCGAATACTGTATTCCAGATAATTCAATTCTGAAAATCGACAGCTTTAATGATGCTGCTGTAATATCAATACGGAAATTTATTAAAAGTAATCAGAATCCAATGGTTATAGAAGGTGATACTTCTGTTTGGAGAAAATACAATCTTGATTATAATCTTAAAGAGATAATTGAGTGCAGAAAAGAGTTTATGAAAAATTAATCTGTTTTAATGTAAGTTAAAAATACTAATTACTAGTACTTGTCATCTTGTCAATTACAGTTTTCCTTTTACTCTGTTGGCAAGACAAAGATAAAAAATAATTCACCTAATCTTATTTGAAAGAAAAAACCTATTGTATGCTTTTAGCATAAGCAATTATGTCTTTATAAAATCTTTACTTCCTGAGGGTTAATCCTTGTAATTTCTTAATAACACTTAATGTAGTTTTGTGCAATATTACTTAATTGATATGAAACAAATCGTTTTATTAGTGTCATCCAATTACTGGAATTTAAGTGAAAATGCAGGATATATTATTGCATTGGTAATAGCCTTGTTGTTATTAATTTACCTAATATATTCTCTTGTTAACCCGGATAAACTTTAACAACAATCAAGTTATGGAAATCATAATAGATATTATAGAGTTTTTTATTGGTGTCTTAATGGTCTTTGGTGTCGGTTGGATAATTGGTCAGATATTAAAATTGGATAGGTATTTTAAAAAAAATTAGTATGAAATTGCAGGATATTATACAGTTGATTTTATTTTTTGCTTTTCTGATTGGGTTAGCCCCAATATTGGGAAACTATATGAGTAGAGTATTTCTTGGCAAAAAGCATTTTATGATGCATATTCTGGGATGGCTTGAAAAACTTATTTACAGATTTTCTGGAATTGATGAAAAAGAAGAATCGGATTGGAAATTATATGGTTTTGGTTTAATGCTGTTCAATTTTATCGGATTTATCTTTCTTTTTATTATTCAATTAATTCAATCACATCTGCCACTAAACCCGTCAAAACTTAATGATGTGTCTTGGCATTCGGCATTTAACACCGCAATGAGTTTTATGACAAACACAAACTGGCAGGGATATGCAGGGGAAACAACATTAAGTTATTTTGTACAGTTAATAGGGCTGACTGTTCAAAACTTCTTAAGTGCTGCAACCGGTATCGCAGTATTATTAGCATTGATAAGAGGAATTTCCCGCAAGGGAACTAATAAAATAGGCAATTTCTGGGTTGATTTGACACGTGCAACAGTGTATATACTCCTCCCTCTTTCATTAATATTTTCAATTGTATTAGTTGGGCAGGGTGTAGTACAAAATTTTAGACCTTATGAAACTGTTCAAACTCTGAATAATGTTCAACAGATTATACCTATGGGACCGGCAGCTTCTCAGGTTGCAATAAAGCAACTAGGTACCAATGGTGGTGGCTTTTTTAATGCAAACAGTGCTCACCCATTTGAAAATCCCACTCCGCTTAGTAATTTTCTTGAGATGCTGGCTATTTTACTTATTCCGGCAGCATTGACATATATGTATGGCAAAATGGTTGGTTCAAAAAGGCACGGATGGACTATTTTTTCTGTGATGCTTATATTACTAGTAACAGGGTTATTTATTTCATTATATGCGGAGTTTTCATCAAACCCTATTTTTGGTGACCTTACACTTATGGAGGGAAAGGAAACACGTTTTGGAGTAATGAATAGCATTTTGTGGGCTGTCTCAACAACCGCTGCTTCAAATGGATCTGTCAATACTTTACATGATAGCCTTTCACCTTTTGCAGGAATGATAGCATTAATAAATATAATTTTAGGTGAAGTGATTTTCGGTGGTGTCGGAGCCGGTTTATATGGGATGATAATTTTCATTATTCTTACTGTTTTTATTGCTGGGCTTATGGTTGGTCGCACACCTGAATATCTTGGAAAAAAAATTCAAGCATTTGAAGTTCAGATGGCAATTATTGCTATTCTGTTGCCAAGTCTTGTGATACTTGTATTTTCGGCATTTGCATCTGTTAGTTCATTAGGACTATCGGGATTAAATAATTCCGGACCACATGGCTTGACAGAGATTGTTTATGCATATAGTTCTGCTGCTGGTAATAATGGTAGTGCTTTTGCCGGACTCAGTACAAATACTATGTTTTATAATATTACATTGGGTATTGGGATGCTAATTGGTCGCTTTGGTGTCATAATTCCTGTACTTGCCATTGCAGGCAATCTTTCAAAAAAGAAGGTAACACCAATCTCAGTGGGTACTTTTAGAACTGACAATGGACTGTTTGCCGGCTTGTTGCTTGCTGTAATTCTTATTATTGGAGGATTGACTTTTTTTCCTGTATTATCACTTGGTCCTGTAGTTGAACATCTGCTATTCATTAAAGGTATTACATTTTAATCATTTAATTATGAGTACAAAAGAAAATATCAGGCTTTTTAATAAGAAAATATTACTTAAGGCAGTTACTGAA
>CAZELC010000356.1:0-3169 GCA_964512865.1 uncultured Bacteroidales bacterium | reverse complement strand
AATTTTGTCACACGAAGCAACCCATACCATTTTGCAGCAATCAATTCCTGTTATAAATATATTATCGGGATTAAAAATGAAATGGCAGTTAATGGTTTGATAATTAAAAGCATTGAATAAGTTTGTTTTTTGATTCGATAAATTATTAATACTAAAGAAATCATTGATAATTAATAAAATATTTATGCAAAGTGAGGAAAAGTTTAAATTTCTGACAGAGAATATTAGTGATGTAATCTGGAGGGCAAACAAGGAATTAATTTTCACTTATATCAGCCCTGTTGATTTTTCAATGAGAGGTTTTGAAGCTGATGAAGTTATTAATATGTCTTTTTTTGATCATTTGAGTCTTGAATCAGGTGAAAAATTGAGGTCTGGCATTTCTGATTTTGAAAAGCCGGAGAATAAAAAAAGATGTAATACAATGTGCAGTAAACTTGAACTTCAGCTTAAGAAAAAGGATGGCACTTATTTATGGGGTGAGATTGCAATTAGCATTTATTTGGATGAAGAAGGAAATATAATTGAGTATTTTGGAACTACCAGAGATATTAATGATAGAAAACTGGCTGAATTACAAAGTAAACTTAATGAAGCCCGTCTAGAAAGCTTTTTAAGAATATCACAATTTAAGTCAGAAACTACTAAGGAACTTCTTGATTTTACTCTTGAGCAAACTCTTAAACTTACTGAAAGTAAAATTGGTTATATTTTTTATATTAATGACGAAACAAATGATGTAAAATTAAGTGCACTTTCATGTGATACCATGGACGAAAATGAAGTAATTGAAGCAATTACAGAATATGGTGTTGAAAGATCCGGACTGCTTGCTGATGCTATTAAGCAGAGGAAAACTGTTGTCGTTAATAACTATAAAGCTCAATATGATGACGATGAACTTACACACTGCAATTTTATTGTAGAAAATTTTATTACCATTCCTATTATTTATGGAGAAGATATAGTTGCTCTGGTAGGTTTTGCCAATAAACCAAAGGATTATAATGACGATGATGAATATCAGTTGAATGTACTTTTTGATTCTGTATGGAAAATTATTGAAAGAAAAAAATATGAAGAGGAACTTAAAGCTGCTAAAAATCAGGCTGAAATGGCTAATAAGGCAAAAAGCGAGTTCCTGGCTAATATGAGTCATGAAATCAGAACACCAATGAATGGAATTATTGGTATGACTGATTTGGCCCTTACAACACAACTCACTAAAAGCCAAAGAGATTATATGGAAAATGTTAAAGTTTCTGCATATTCTCTTCTTGATATAATTAATAATATCCTCGACTTTTCGAAAATTGAATCAGGTAAGCTTGAAATAGAAAATTCAGAGTTCCAGCTGCATGAAATAATAGAAAAAGCAGTCAGCATACTTACGGTCGCTTCTTTCAAGAAAGGTATTGAATTACTTTATGAAATAAAACCTGATGTTCCTGAATTTCTGATTGGCGACACATTGCGAATCAGACAGATACTTATTAACCTTTTGAGTAATGCGGTTAAATTTACGCATGAAGGGGAAATATTTGTGTCAGTTAAATTGGATAAAGAATTTAAAGGTAAGCCTAATGAAATTAAGTTGATAATTGCAGTTAAGGATAGCGGTATCGGAATTCCGGAGCCTAAGCTTGCAAGTGTTTTCGACAGCTTTACACAGGCAGATAACTCTACAACAAGAAATTATGGCGGAACCGGACTCGGACTCACAATTTCAAAAAACCTTGCCATGCTGATGGGTGGAGATATTTACCTTACAAGCGAAGTTGGAAAAGGAAGCTGTTTCTCACTTGAAATTCCATTAACTGTTGCTGAGGATAATATTGTAGAAAAGCAGGAAATTATTAATTTGAAAAGAGTTCTTGTTGTTGATGATAATCATACAAATCTTTCAATTATGAAAGAAATGTTCGACTTCTGGTCTATTCCTGTCGATACTTGTGACAACCCTTTAAATGCTTTTGAAATTCTTAAAACTAATAATAACGGAAAAGGAAAATACGACCTTGTGATTCTCGATATGATGATGCCTTATATGGATGGGGTAACACTGGCAAATAAAATCAGAGACGAAATTCATATTGATGACAAACCTATCGTTTTTATGTTTTCATCAGTTGATAAGGTAAATGTGATGGAGAAAACGAAAAATATTGATGTGAAGTTATTCCTGACCAAACCTGTTAAAATGCGTGAGCTTAAAGAAGCTCTTTCTAGAATATCAGACAATAACTATTTCGATAATCAGGAAGAAAAACAAGTGGTTAAAGAAGAAAAAGCTGTTGAACAAGTTCCTACTTCCGGAAGAGTGCTTATCGCTGAAGATAATCAGATTAATATGATGATTATCAGTGAAATGATAAATAAAATGGGTTATACTGTTATTAAGGCTAAAGACGGCAAAGAAGCATATAATTTGTTTATAAAAGAAAAGCCGGATGTTATTTTTATGGATATCCACATGCCTGAAATGGACGGACTTGAATCAACAAAACTTATTCGACTTCATGAACAAGGAATCTCACATGTTATAATTATTGCACTTACTGCCGATGCAATGAAAGGTGATGATGCCAAATGCCTTGAGGCCGGAATGGATCATTATATTACAAAGCCTTTTAAACGTGATGAAATAGTTAATATTCTTAAAAAGTATATTACCAATAAACCATCATAAAATATTTTTACTCTTCTTCATTTTCCCAATAAATAATCCTTGCTAAAAATTGATTAACAGATATTTGGTGAAGGGATTAACATCTTTTAACAAATTTAAGTTTAAAACTGATAATTACCGAATAATCTATAAACTTATCTTTGCAAAAAATTAATTAAAATCATAATAATGGAAAACAAAGTACTTAAAGGTGGCGAATTTTTAATTAAAGAATCTTTTTCTTCAGATGTATTTACTCCTGAGGAATTTACTGAAGAACAAAACATGATTGCTGATACTTGTCAGGATTTTCTTGAAAGGGAAGTATTTCCAAACCTTGATAAAATTGACAGCATGGAACCGGGTTTTATGCGCTCACTTATTTCAAAATCAGGCGAACTTGGTCTGCTTGGAATTTCTATTCCTGAAGAATACATGGGTTTCGGCCAATCATTTGTGACTTCAATGCTATCAAGCGACATTATGGGAGCAGGTCACTCA
>CAZELC010000355.1:0-3173 GCA_964512865.1 uncultured Bacteroidales bacterium | reverse complement strand
TTTCCATTGCAATGCTCTTATTGAAGTAAATCCATCCGTTACGGGAATATTTCTTGTGTTTAAAAAATCATATAAATATTTAGAGCAAAATATATCTGGTTCAGGAATCGATCCTTTAACTTCAACAGATTTTACACCAAGTGGTGCCGGCCCGTCAATAAACCTCAGATAATTAAATGGTGCTCCATAAATATAAATATCATCATCGCTGCCCTTAGATGAAGTTGTCATAGTGTTTATAAATAGCAACTCATCAATTTCGGGAATTGTTTTAATTATTTCCACAGTGTCGCCTTCTTTGACTCCCGGTTTTAAAAGAACTTTGTACGCATTTTCAAACATACAAATTCCTGATGCTCCTGCACCGTAATAATTACCCATGTCATCCCATTCCCAGCCTGAAGGCAGTTTGTCATCGAAAATAGATCCATCAGAAATTATTTTCCCGTTTATTTTATTAATGTTTTTCTTTTTTAAAGAATAATAAATGCTGTCCAAAAATGCATCTGCACTGGTTTCGCTTCCGAATCTATGAGAACCGATTGTAGGATCGCCACCGCCTGTAAGATAAAGATTTCCTTGAAGCGTACCTTCTTTGTCGATATATCCTGAAAATTCTATCTTAGTTTCAAAACGAAAATTACTTCCTAAAATTGATAAAGCTGCGGATGTTGTTACTATTTTCATTGCTGAAGCAGGGACGAGACTAATTTTGCTGTTATATTCAGCAATGATATTGTTATCTTCTACTGACTTAATTGATAAACCCCAGGAGGCGTGAACAAGCGCAGAATCTTTTTTCAGCTTTTCAATCTCTTCCTTAACTTTTTCATAAGATATATTAACCGGTTTTTTGTTCTGAGAAAACAAATTTGTCGAAAATGTCAGAGTTGTAAAAATGATTAATATTATTCTGAATCTCATGCAGATTTAAATATAGATATCATTAACAAAGAAAATATTTTTTTGTATTCTGTTAAAAAGTAAAACTTATTTTTATTAACAACTGTCGTTTTGTCAGTGTTTTTTTCATGGCATATCCTTTGACAAACCGCCGCTGTCAAAAAAAATACTACTATGCAGAAAGGTAAAATCAATGTTCAAACGGAAAACATATTTCCGATAATTAAAAAATTCCTTTATTCAGATCACGAAATATTTTTAAGAGAGCTTATCTCAAATGCAGTTGATGCTACACAAAAGATAAAGATTATGTCGGCATCGGGCAAGTTTAAAGGTGAACTTGGTGATCTTACGATACATGTTTCAATAGATAAAAAGAAAAAAACATTAACTGTATCCGACAGAGGTATTGGAATGACCAATGAAGAGGTAGAAAAATATATAAATCAAATTGCCTTTTCAAGTGCCGAAGAGTTTGTTAAAAAATTCAAAGCAACAACAGATAAAAATGCTATAATAGGTCATTTCGGTCTAGGTTTTTATTCTTCATTCATGGTATCCGATAAGGTCGAAATTTATACAAAATCACATACAGGAGGAGAAAAGGGAAAACCAGTAAAGTGGGAATGTGACGGAAGCCCGGAATATACAATTATTGAAGCCGACAAAAAAGATCGCGGTACAGATATCGTTCTTTATATTGACGAGGAAAATAAAGAGTTTCTTGAAGAGCACAGAGTTTTGGAGCTATTAAAGAAATATTGCAAGTTTCTTCCTGTTCCCATTCAGTTTGGTATGGAAAAATCCTGGGAAAAAATTGAAGGAGAGAAAGATGAAAAAGGTAATGACAAAACAGTAGAAATTGAAAAGCCCAGAATAATAAATAATACACAACCGGCCTGGACTGTGAAACCTACTGATCTGACGGATGAGGATTACAAAAAGTTTTACAGGGAACTTTATCCTATGACTTTTGAAGAACCGCTTTTTTATATTCATCTGAATGTTGACTATCCGTTCAAGCTTACTGGAATATTATATTTCCCGAAAGTTAAGAAAACAATGGAACTTCAGCGAAACAAAATTCAGCTTTATTGTAATCAGGTTTTCGTAACCGACTCAGTTGAAGGTATTGTTCCTGATTTTCTGACACTGCTGCACGGTGTTATTGATTCACCGGATATTCCGCTTAATGTTTCCAGATCGTATTTACAGAGTGATCCAAATGTTAAAAAGATCTCCCAACATATAAGTAAAAAAGTTGCCGATAAACTTGAGGAAATATTCAAAAACAGTCGTGAGGATTTTGAAAAGAAATGGGACGACATAAAACTCTTTATTGAATATGGAATGATATCCGATGATAAGTTTTATGAAAGAGCAGAAAAATTTGTGCTTTACAAAAACGATGAAGGTAAGTATTTTACACCAGAAGAATATAAGGAAAAAGTTAAAGATTTACAAACAGATAAAGACAAACGTATTGTTTATCTTTATGCTACTGACGAAGTAGAGCAACATAGCTTTGTTAAAACCGCTAAAGACCGAGGATATGATGTGCTTATTTTTGATAGCCCGCTAGATGCTCATTTTATTAATATGATAGAGCAAAAAAATATGGGAGCATCATTTACACGAGTTGATTCCGACACAATCGAAAAATTAATAAAAAAAGATGATGAACTGCCATCAAAACTATCGGATGAACAAAAGGAAAAGCTTAAACCGGTTATAGAAAATCAGATTCAGAAAGATAAATTCCATGTCGTTTTTGAGTCACTCAGCGAAACAGAAAATCCTTTTATGATTGTTCAGCCTGAATTTATGAGAAGGATGAAAGATATGGCTGCACTCGGTGGTGGCGGTTATTCATTTATGGGTGAAATGCCTGAAACTTATAATCTTGTGGTTAATACCAATCATAAATTAGTTACTGGTATTCTTGAAGAAACTGATGAGGAAAAACAGGGAAAGCTAATTAAACAATTAGCCGATATTGCAATGCTTCAGCAAAACCTTTTAAAAGGTCAGAATCTTACTGATTTCATAAAAAGAAGCATTGAAATAATTAAGTAAACTCTCGAATTTTTGAAAATGTTTTAGAGGCTGTCTTAAGCCTTAATTTTATTCAAATATTCACTGAGTTTATTATAAGGTAAATTTGTAAAATATTGAAGCTGCACGGAGAACTTTCATCAAAAGATTTATATTAATGATAACCCGTTGTGCTATTAAAAATGTTAACTAATTTGTTGATAAATAATTTAGAA
>CAZELC010000354.1:0-3177 GCA_964512865.1 uncultured Bacteroidales bacterium | reverse complement strand
CCTTTGCAGAAGATTTGAATCATTGCCAAAACTGTTTTCTTTTCCCTTTTTAGATTCATAATACAGATAATATCAATCAGAATCTTTTTTTCCAGATAATCTTTCCAGTTGCGCTATCAACCGAATAAACAAAGCCGCTTATGGCAAATAAAAGTTTTCCATTATATAAGACCATTTTAGTGACAACAGGTTTTTTTGGTGCGAAAAAATCAACAGGATAAAGAGAGTTGTGGTCAATCTTCCATAATGTCTTTAAATTATTATCAAGTGCTGATATTATTATTTTTTTTTCATCAGTTGTTTCGTAGCTTTTAATAATAATAATATTCTTTTCGGGGAAAAATCCGGTGCATATTCCGCCAATAAAACTTTCATCAGAGCATTGCTCTGAAGTTTTTCCTGTACTGTCGACAAAATGCAGTTTCTTGAGACTTTCTCCTTTGTTATTCGGTTTAAATCTGAAAACCTCCTTTTCTCTGCCGTTTGTTATTACGGATATATTTGATTCAGAGAAAGAATAATCTTTATAGTTAAAATATTCCTGTGGTGGTTCGTTTACTATCTTATCTGAAAAAGGTTCATAATAATATCTCTGCCCATTTTTACAATCAACGATTACAAAATCTTTAATGTATTTTTTAGATTCAACACCTGCCGAAAGTTCATTGAATTTTTTTTCAAGATAATCATTGTCAATGTTTCTGATGATTTCTTTTTTGTCGATATCAAAAACATCAAAACCGGTTTTGGTTTCAAAAAATATTAAATTATCGTTATTTTTCATCCATTTTACATTTAAACCGATATAGCTTCTGTAAATACGTTCACCTGTCTCAGCATCAATAATATGAAGTCTGTACATATCATAGCTTCTTTGCAATGCGTAAGGAGTAAATGCTCTTTTTTTATTATCTATAAAACAAATCTTATTTTTGATAATCGTAAAATTATAAGCAGCATTGACAAAGCCATAATCGCCTGAAAAATAAATAGAAAAAAGATATACAAGAAATCCAAAAAGCAAAAGAGAAACACCTATTCCTGCAAAACCTTTTTTTATAAGCTTGAATTTAAATACGATGAAAGCGACTAAAGCAAATGAAACAAAGAAACTTAGCAGAAAAATTAGTTTTGAAGATGCCAGAATATCGAAGATTGTTTGCATAGCCTGAATTGAATTAGAAAATTAATTTCTGATGGTATTTAATTTAACCATAAAAGATTGATTTGCCTATAAAACGGCTGATTGTAAAAAGCAAGTCTGCAAACTATATCTCTACATTCAAACCGATTCCGGCTGCCAAAGCTTTTTCATAAACGAGTTTTGCTGTAGCCACATCCTGAATTGCAAGCCCGTTTGATTTAAAGATAGTTATTTCGCTATTATTGATACGTCCTTCTTTTTTACCGGTTATCAATTCACCTAGCTCAGCATAAAAATGTGATTCAGGAACCGAGCCTTCATTAACAGGAATTATGATATCGCCGGCTTCTTTAAAACAAGCCTCGCGTGAATCGCCGACAAATTTGGAGCGTTTAACAATTTCAGTATCAAGCTCACGAGCATTTGGCGTATGACTTCCTATACCATTAATATGTGTTCCTTCATTAACAAGCTTTCCATCAAAAAGTGGTGTGGATGATGATGTTGCAGTACAGATAATATCTGTTTTAAGAACATCATTGGGTGTTACTGCTTTAACAATTTCAATATTTAACTTTTCACTCATTTCTTTAATGAATTTATCGACAGCTTCATCAGAAAGATCATAAACAAAAGCTTTGCTTAATTTCCTTGCTTCTGCAACAGCCCATAACTGCATTTTTGCCTGAACGCCTGCGCCAAATATTCCTGCTGTTTGTCCGTCTTCTTTACGAGCCATGTATTTTGTTGCAACACCACTTGCAGCTCCTGTTCTGACAGCAGTAAGATAGCCGCCATCCATAATACATTTTACATCCCCGGTTTCAGGATCCTGTAAAAGGACTTTTCCTATTGTTGTAGGCAAATTATGTTTTGAAGGGTTGTTTTTATATACCGTAACCACTTTACATGCAAGCGCACCCATCTTTTTTAGATATGCTGGCATATACAGCGATAGTCCGTCAGGAGGAGTAATTGTTGTTCTCAATGGCAATACAGCTGTACCTTCAGACAATTCTGCAAAAGCAGCTTCAACTATGTCCATGCAGTCTTTCATTTTTAATACTGAAGCTACTTCGCTTCTGTTGAGAATAAGTGTCATAATTATTTTGTTTTTGGATTGATTGACAAATATATGATTGTTTGCTTTTACAGCAAGAAATTTCCTTACAGTTTTTTAATCTTTATTTAGTTTACTGTATGATTAATTTCTTAGCGATAAAAAGTTCGCCGATATTTATCTGATATATACCTTTTGGAAGGTTTCCGGTGTTGACAGTATTTTCGTTTCTGGAAATTCTCTTTTGAAGCAACTGTTTACCTGTCAAATCATTAATTCTGAGTGTACCTGAAAAATTCTCAGGCAGATTCTCAATATTGATTATTTTATTGGAAGGATTTGGAAAAATGCTGATATCTGTATTACAACTTTTTTTATTTATATCTGAATAATTCCCGTCAATATAACTGCCTAGCAGTGCCGTCATATCAACAATATGAAGTTGTTGTGCAATAAATGCTGTAGGAGAGTAGTTGTATTTTTCATTTGTCAGAAAGAACTTTTTCCCGTTTTTAGTAGCAATGCCTTCTGTTTGGTGAAGCGAAAGATTGACCGCGATTTTTCTTTTGTTTCCTGAAGTGAATTTATTACCTATGAAATCGTAAAGCAGATAAATAAATGGCTGAAGTGTTTTACTATATCCGCATAAAGCAATTATTTTTTTTGACTCTAAAATAACAGCTCCTGTCACAAGTCCCTGAATATTAATTGAATCTTTTAATGTTGCAATATAATTTCCTGGAGTTTTCGGTAGCGCATAAATTTTGGTTTTTATGCTTACCCATTGTTTGGTGAAAAGAAAGATGCTGTCAGCAGTTACAATAAATGCCTCGCAGTCGAAATCAGTATTGTTACTTCCAGAACCTGTAAAATTAGTTTGATCGGAATATGTGAACCATATTGTATCAATTACAGGATTTTCTGCAAGAAAGGAGCTTTTTTCCACTCTGAGAATATGCAGGTCATTTCTGTT
>CAZELC010000353.1:0-3177 GCA_964512865.1 uncultured Bacteroidales bacterium | reverse complement strand
ATTCTTTTGGGGAATTGGCATGAATCATTTTATGGAGATTGCAAAAATGCGTGCTGCACGTTTACTTTGGGCGAAAATTGTTAAACAATTCAATCCAAAGAATCCTAAATCTATGGCTTTAAGAACTCACAGCCAAACATCGGGATGGAGTTTAACTGAGCAAGATCCTTTTAACAATGTTACAAGAACATGTATTGAAGCAATGGCAGCTGCACTTGGACATACACAGTCGCTTCATACAAATGCGCTTGATGAAGCTATTGCTTTACCAACCGACTTCTCTGCACGTATAGCACGAAACACTCAGATTTATATTCAGGAAGAAACAAATATCTGTAAAGCCGTTGATCCATGGGCTGGTTCGTATTATGTTGAAACATTAACTCATGAACTTGCTCATAAAGCATGGGCATTAATTGAGGAAGTTGAAGAACTCGGCGGAATGGCAAAAGCTATTGAAACCGGAGTTCCTAAAATGAGAATCGAAGAAGCTTCTGCAAGAAAACAGGGACGAATTGATACCGGAAAAGATACAATTGTGGGTGTTAATAAATATAAACTCGACAAAGAAGATCCTATTGAGACTCTTGATATTGATAATACAGCTGTAAGAGAATCTCAAATTAAAAGACTTCAGAAACTCAGAAATGAAAGAAATAACGAAGAAGTTAAAAATGCACTTGAAGCAATAACAAAAGCCTGTGAAACAGGAAATGGAAATTTACTTGAATTATCAATAGATGCTGCCAGAAAACGTGCTTCACTTGGTGAAATATCGTTGGCATGCGAAAAAGTATTCGGGAGGTATAAAGCAGTGATACGTTCATTTTCAGGAGTATATTCATCGGAATCAAAAGATGATAATAGCTTTAAAGAAGCTTGTGAACTGGCTGATAAGTTTGCAGCTGTTGAAGGTCGCCGCCCTAGAATTATGGTTGCAAAAATGGGACAGGACGGACATGACCGCGGTGCAAAAGTGGTATCAACAGCTTATGCTGATATGGGATTTGATGTTGATATCGGACCATTATTTCAGACACCTGAAGAAGCAGCTAAACAAGCCGTAGAAAATGATGTTCATATTCTTGGAGTGTCAAGCCTTGCAGCAGGTCATAAAACATTAGTTCCACAGGTTATTGATGAATTGAAAAAACTCGGAAGAGAAGATATCATGGTAATTGTAGGTGGTGTGATCCCTCCGCAGGATTATGATTTTCTTTTTAAATCAGGTGCAATTGCCATCTTCGGACCTGGAACAAAGATTTCTGAAGCAGCTGTTAAAATATTAAGTATTTTGCTGGAAGCTAGAAAATAGAAAGAATTAAAAGAAACATAATGCCAAAACTGTAAATTAAACTTCAGTTTTGGCTTTGTTTTTATATGAAAAAATAAGAAAAACAATTCCAAGTAATATAAAAGGAATGCTCAACCACTGACCCATGTCAAGTGTCATACTCTTTTCAAATTCAACCTGAACATCCTTAAAAAACTCGATAATAAATCTGAAAGTAAAGAGAGCTGTCACAAAAATGCCAACAAAAAGACCTTGTCTGATCTTTCCATTATTCTTTTTATACAAATAAAACAGGACGGCTGTAATTAAAAGATAAGAAAATGCTTCATATAGTTGGGTCGGATGCCGTGGAATCCTGTCATCTCTGATAAATTCAAATGCCCAAGGAACTGTTGTAGGTTTACCATAAATCTCCGAATTCATTAAATTTCCAAATCTTACAAATGCTGCAGTAATTGGAATTGCAATCGCAACCCTGTCGAAAAGCCACCAGACATTAACTTTATATTTTTTAATATAAATAAGCAGAACTATTATTATTCCTATGGTTGCGCCATGGCTTGCCAGTCCGCCTTCCCAAATTTTGAATATCTCAACAGGGTGAGCCATATAATAATCATATTCATAAAAAAAACAATGCCCTATTCTCGCACCGATAACAGTCCCAATAAAAACAAAGACCGTAAGTGTGTCAAGGTTTTTTAACGGCACTTTTTCATTTTTATAAATATAACTTAACATAAGGTATGCGAAGAAAAAACCCATAGCGAAAAGCAATCCGTACCATCTTACAGGTAAGCCAAAGATTTCGGGGTTAACATTCCAGATAATATAATTTAGCTTCATAATGCAAATTTTGTCTGCCAAAGTTACAAAATAACTTAAAATGACTAAGCTGAAATTTTATTTATTGTAATTCTGACGAGTAAACTCATAACAAATAAGAGCAGCAGCAACAGAAGCATTAAGCGATTCAGGAATATTAATGCTCTTAACAGCAGCCGCACGTGGGATAAACAGTTTATCGGTAATCAGAGGAATTATTGTTTTGGAAATCCCGTTCGATTCGTTGCCAATAACTATAATACCGCTTTTATCAAGCTTTTTATTGAAGATATTTTCACCATCAAGCAATGCACCGAATATTTTCACATTCCTTTGTTGATGAAGGAATTCAGGAATGTTTAAATATATTATTTCAACTCTGAAAAGCGATCCCATCGCCGCCTGTATCACTTTAGAATTAAAAACATCAACAGTATTTTCAGAACAGATTATTTTTTTAATCCCAAACCAGTCAGCTGTCCTGATAATTGTTCCAAGGTTTCCAGGATCTTTAATTTCATCAAGGGCAAGAATAATTTCTTTCGATGGTTCAAAATCAGTTAAATTTTTTTCAGGAATGGCTGCAATAGCCAATACATTATTTGGTGTAGCAAGTGAGCTGATTCGTTCCAGTTCTCCGGCGGAGATTATTTCAATTTCAAATTTTCCGGAAATAAAAATTTCACGGTTAGTTTTACTCCATTCTTCGGTGCAATAGATTTTTTTTGTAGTAAAATTGCTTTTAATAAGCTCGGAAACTACTTTAATACCTTCAGCAGTAAATTCACCATGTAATTCTCTGTATTTTTTAACAGAAAGAGAGCGGATATGTTTTATTTGATTTTTTGTGAGCATAAAAAAAGAGGCAGTCTTAAATCAGTTAAATGTTTTCTGTGAATCCTATCCTACCAGCAGGCAGTTTCGTGTACTTCTCAGCAAACTCTTCGACTCAAAATCTTAAAAAATCACCACATAAGGTAAACAAAGTAAAAAATTGAGTCAATCAAAGATTAAAGACAGCCTCTTAAAAATATAAATTGAATTGTTAATACCGAAAT
>CAZELC010000352.1:0-3181 GCA_964512865.1 uncultured Bacteroidales bacterium | reverse complement strand
TTATCTGTGTTAAAAATATTATCTGTGAAAATCTGTGTTTCAAAATTGTCTGTGTCATCTGTGTTAAAAAAATAATTCACCACAGATTACTCAGATTACCACAGATTATTTGCCTCAACAGTAAAATCACTCATCTGTGAAAATCTGTGTTTGAAAAGGTATCTGTGTTATCTGTGTTAAAAATATTATCTGTGAAAATCTGTGTTTCAAAATTGTCTGTGTCATCTGTGTTAAAAAAATAATTCACCACAGATTGTTCAAAGCATATCATAAATTCTAAAAAATCTGAAAAGCTTACTTTATTATTTTAATGATTTATTTATGAGCGTCCACTAAACTAAAGTTGGCTTTTCTTGTGATTTAAGCCAGCCTCTTTTAATTTTTTAAAATCAAGCCCCCATTTTTATTATTCCATCCAAAAAAAAACTATTTTTGCTATAAATACATTACAGATGAAAATTCTGATTGTTGAGAATATTAAGGTTTCCATTAAATCCATTAAAAGTCACCTGCTTCGTACAATACTTACTGTTCTTATCATTGCCTTCGGCATAATGGCGCTTGTCGGAATACTTACTGCCATCGAATCAATAAAAAGCTCACTCAACAGTAATTTTGCACGCATGGGATCAAACACCTTCAGCATCCGAAATCACTCATTAAGGATGGGACATGGAAGAAATAACGAGGAATACAAAAATATTACTTACTCCGAAGCATTAGATTTCAAACAAAAGTTCAGTTTCCCTGCTTTAACTTCTGTCTCAACCAGAGGGACAGGAATTGCTACTCTTAAATTCAAATCTGAAAAAACAAATCCCAATATTGCCGTTATTGGTGCTGATGAAAATTATCTTGTCTGTTCAGGCTATGAAATTGAAGATGGCAGAAACTTTTCCACAGAAGAACTTGATAATGGTTCAAATGCTCTTATTGTTGGAAGTGAGATTGTAAAAACACTTTTTAAACATTCAGAAAGACCACTCGACCAGTGGGTTACAATTGGACCAACAAAATACAAAATTATTGGTGTTCTTAAGTCAAAAGGCTCCAGCATGGGATTCAGCGGTGATAACAGCTGTATTGTTCCCATACAAAATCTTCGACAGCATGTTGCCGGTCAAGAACTTAGCTATACTATCAACGTTATGGCTAAAAATCCACAGTCAATTGATATCGCTATGAGTGAAGCCACCGGACTTTTTCGTATTATCAGAGGTTTAAGTCTTAGCGAAAAAGATAATTTCGCACTCGAAAAAAGCGATAACCTTGCAAAGATGCTTTTCGAAAATATTTCTTACGTTACTCTTGCTGCAACTATTATTGGGCTAATAACTTTACTTGGCGCTGCCATCGGGCTCATGAACATTATGCTTGTTTCAGTTACTGAAAGAACAAGAGAAATAGGCATCAGAAAAGCTATGGGAGCAACCCAGAGCATAATAAAAAACCAGTTTCTGATTGAAGCCATCGTAATCTGTCAGCTTGGTGGATTAGTGGGTATTATACTTGGTATTTTTATCGGAAACATTATGTCAATTCTTCTTAACAGCAGCTTTGTTATACCTTGGATCTG
Organism: uncultured Bacteroidales bacterium; assembly: GCA_964512865.1. Lineage (GTDB taxonomy): Bacteria > Bacteroidota > Bacteroidia > Bacteroidales > CAIWKO01 > CAZELC01. The sequence continues at coordinate 1,605 of CAZELC010000352.1, read as the reverse complement.
GATAATTTCGGGTATTGTACTTTGTATTGCCGTTGGACTGATTTCCGGAATTTATCCCGCAATTAAAGCTGCACGTCTCGATCCTATTGAAGCCCTCAGATACGAATAAATTATGAGCTCAGGCAAAAAACCCATAAAGAGACTGCTCCTGCTGCTGCCGGTAATTCTTATGATTTTTGCACTTTTCAGCTGTAACCCTGTAAAATTTGTTCCCGACGGTAAGTATCTTCTAAGAAAAAATCAAATTAAATTTCAATCCAGGGGAGCGGAAACTGATGGAATTACAAACTATATTAAACAAAAGCCGAATAAGAAGTTTCTCGGAATGTATATCAGGCTTGGAATTTATAATTTATTCAATAACGGCAAGCAAACGAAATTCAAACAAAGGATTAAAGATAATCTCGGGGAAGAACCTGTTATCATCGACAGCAATCTTACCAACAACTCGCTTAAACAAATGAGGATTTTCCTGAATAACAAAGGATATTTCAATTCGACAGTAGAGAAATATACCGACTCGAATATTGCCCGGCCTGCTTACAGGAAACTCCGGGAAGCCCTAGATAAAACAGGATATTTCGATACTAAAACTTCCCAAAATCAACAACTGCTAATCAACGAGCTTATCATGATTGCTGACAGAATATGGCTTCGTAAAAGAAAAGCTGACGTTCATTATTTTATAAAAACCACAGCACCATACAAAATAAGAAATATTGAATATGTTTCGACTCAATCAGAGATAACAAAACTATTTAATGAAGAAAAGAAAAATTCGTTTATTATAAAAGGTAAGAGATATGATGCCGACAATCTTGACAAAGAACGTGACCGTCTTACAAAACTCATGAAAAATGAAGGATATTTCTACTTTACAAAAGACTTTATCAGATATGACATTGACAGCTCACTTAACAGTCACCAGCTCGACATAAAACTTATTGTCATTGAACCTTATGTAAGATATCCGCTCAAAACCGATTCGCTTGTTAAAACCATTCATAAAAAATATAAAATTGATAATATTTTCGTTTTCACAGATTACACTCCTGCCGCCAATGACACGAATAAATATGACACTCTGAGGTTTTCGGTACAATACAAAAAAAAGAACAATCCACCATTGCAATACTTTTTCATTTATAGAAAGAAAATGAGAATTAAACCGAAAACATATACTCAGTCGCTATTCGTTAAAGCCGGTGACATGTATAATTTCGACAATGTGGATAAAACTTACAAAAGACTTTTAGGTCTTAAAGTTTTCAGATATACAAATATTTCATTCGAAGATATTTCCGAATTTGAAAGTGATACCGGCAGGCTCAATTGTAAGATTCTTCTTACTCGTTCAAAGGTTAAAGCCTTCTCTGTTGAAACCGAAGGCACAAACTCCGGCGGTGAGCTTGGGATTTCTGCTAATCTTGTTTATGAAAACAAAAACCTGCTGAAGGGGGCTGAGTTATTCAGATTTTCTATTAACGGCGCACTTGAAAATCAAAAAATAAATTACTCCTCCACCAACGTAAATATAGCATTACAATACCTTAAATGGTTTAACACCATAGACACCGGAGCTGAATTAAGTCTTAAGATTCCGAG
>CAZELC010000351.1:0-3183 GCA_964512865.1 uncultured Bacteroidales bacterium | reverse complement strand
AAAAAATTTGTAACCAATTTAACCAATAACAATTATGAAAAAATTATTCTTTTTAATTATGATAGGGATTTTTACCCTGTCAACAGGGTCTAAAACCTTTGCACAACTTTCTGACGGAAGTTATGCTAATAATTTTACAATGGTTGACATTAACGGCAACACTCAAGATTTGTACACTTATTTAGATGCAGGTAAGCCTGTTATTTTGGACATTTCTGCTGTTTGGTGTTTACCATGCTGGAACTATCACCAATCAGGCGCATTAGAGCAACTCTATGCTCAGTATGGTCCTTCCGGAACAAACGAACTTATGGTGTTATGGATTGAAGGCGACCAAGGGACTCTTGCTCAACTTCATGGTGGGTCTGGATCTCAGGGTGACTGGACTTCGGGAACTAATTTTCCTCTGATTCTTACTATTGCGCCAAATAATACTCAGGTTTGCACTGATTATGAAATAGGATATTTTCCTACCGTTTATTTAATTTGCCCTGACCGTAAAGTAAGAGAAGTTGGACAACTTAGTAAGGCACAATTATATGCAGCCGCTCAAACCTGTCCGGACACAACAACAGCAATTAACGATCAATCCGTATTTAATTTATTAGCACCTAAATGGTCTTACTGCGCTACGCAGGCTACACCTAAATTTACCATACAAAATTACGGAAATGATACTTTAAAATCTGCAACAATTATTTCAAAAATTGACGGTGTTGTTAAAAACACAACCCCATGGACCGGCAGCTTAGGCAGGTACGAAGTTGAAGAAATCACTCTTCCCATAATAACTGGCATTGCAGATGGAACTCATGCTTTTACCGTTTTATTAACTAGTCCAAACGGTCAGGTCGATCCAACGGTTAATGATGATTCGCTTAACTCAAGTTTCACTATAATCTCAAACGGCGTAACAATCCTGATTAAAACAATAACCGATGCATATCCTAACGAAACAAGTTGGCAGCTAAAAGACGGAAGTACTGTTGTTGCTGAAAGTGATAAATTTAAAATCGGCAGCCACACCTATAATAATAATGTTTGCTCTATTCCTGAACATTGTTATACATTTGTTTTGAATGACAACTTCGGAGACGGTGGTGCAGCAGCACAAGTTATTTCTAATGGTGTTACCCTCGTTAATATTACTGGATCTTCGTACTCCGACACAAAATCAGTTAATTTCTGTAATTATGCTTCAATAAATGAAAACGGAGAATCACTTGCACTTTCAGTATATCCAAATCCAATTACCGACAAAGTTAATATTCAGTTTAACCTTTCAGAAAATCAAAATGTTTCTGTAAAATTATATAATGCTGTTGGTCAAGTTGCATATAACTCAATTCTTGGAAATTTAGCTGCCGGAGTTCAAAACATAACAATAAATACTACAAACCTTCCCTCTGGTATTTATGTTATGGACCTCTCTATTGGAGGAACAAGTGTTTCGAAAAAACTTTCAATCGTTAAATAATTTTAATCATTATAAAAAAACCAGTAAATGCTATGCTTTACTGGTTTTTTTATTTTCAGGCATGATATCTGCCAAAATTTTTTAAGTCACCACTCTAATTAAATAATTATAAACATACTGCACCTTTTTTAACAATAATAATTATATTTGATTTAAAATAAAAACAATAATTATGAGAAAGTTTGGATTAGTTTTGATCTTTTTAACGTTTTCGGTTTCATTAACATTCTCACAGGAAACAAAGGAAAAAAAATATCAAAAAATACCTTCCGTAGAGATTAAAACTCCTGATGGCAAGATGATAAACACATCAGACATAAGCAATAACGGAAAACCAATAATTATTAGCTTTTGGGCAACTTGGTGCAAACCCTGCGTAAATGAATTGACTACAATTTCTGATGTTTATGAAGACTGGCAAAAAGAAACAGGTGTTCTTCTCATTGCCGTATCAATAGATGATTCCAGATCGTCTTCTCAGGTTAAACCTCTTGTTGATGGAAAAGGATGGACATATACCGTGCTTCTTGATGTTAATAATGATTTTAAAAGAGCAATGAATGTTAATCTGGTTCCACATACATTCGTTATAAATGGTAATGGAGAAATTGTTTGGCAACACACTTCATTTTCGCCAGGAAGTGAACTTAGCCTGATAGATGTTGTAAAAAAAGTAGCCGCAGGACAACCGGTTACAAATGAATAAGTTTTTTCTATTATTAATATTTTCTTCAATCAAAATCTTGAAAATGACAAATAACTATTTTGTTAAACTACTGGTAATAATTTCGTTTTTATTATTATTGGCAATCAAACCGTCTTTTTCTCAGAACTTTTTTAATCAAAGTCAGGTTCATGGAAACTTCCAGATGGATGCAATGTATTACCAGCAAGATTCTCTTATTGGGACCAAGAATGTTCCTGAAAAAGCACTAATGAACGGATTTGGAAATGTTATTTACACTAATGGAAATTTCTCTGCCGGCTTTAGATATGAAGCATATTTAAATCCTCTTCAGGGCTATGATTCTGATTACAAAGGAACAGGAATCCCTTACAGATACGCATCTTTTACAAAAGATAATTTTGATATTACTATAGGTAATTTTTATGAGCAGTTCGGCGCCGGCCTAGTTTATAGAACTTATGAAGATAAAAGCCTTGGTTATGATAATGCCATGGATGGTATTAAAATAAGATACTCTCCTGTAAATGGTCTTACATTTAAGGGTATTTGGGGATATCAAAGACGCTACTGGACAAAAGGACCGGGAATTGTTCGCGGTGCTGATATAGATTTCGCAATTATGGACGCCTTTAAAAAACTAAATGATATTAAAACCAAAATTATTGTAGGAGGGAGCTTTGTAAGTAAATATCAGGAATCACTTGATAATATTTATAAAATGCCTGCTAATGTTGCTTGCTATGGCGGAAGATTAAATATCATAAATGGCGGTTTTAATTTTTATGCCGAATATGCCCAAAAAATAAATGACCCGGAAGCAAATAACAACAAAATATACAAACAAGGTGAAGCTTTACTGATTCAAACATCATATTCAACGAGCGGAATCGGGGTTTTTCTTTCAGCAAAGAGACTTGATAACATGGACTTCCGGTCGGATTATAATGCTAAAGGAAATTTGTTAAATATTAATTATCTGCCTGCAATTACAAAACAACACACTTATACATTAGCAGCC
>CAZELC010000350.1:0-3197 GCA_964512865.1 uncultured Bacteroidales bacterium | reverse complement strand
ACCTTTTTTATTTCTGATTATCAAATGGAAAAATGTTACAAACCTTAGTTTTGCTAAAAAGCTGAAAAGTCCATTTTTAAAAGAAGCATTTAGCATTTTTTTTGATGGTAAAGAATTGCCATTAATTGTTATCTTTTTCCCTTTAGCATTTTACGACAAAAAAGGCGCAGGTTACCCTATTGGCGGCTCATTGAATTTTGCGAGGTTATTTGAAGAAAGGTATTTACAATTGGGTGGAAAAATAAATTATAACACATCTGTCAAGGAAATATTAACAGAAGAAAACAAAGCAAAAGGTTTAGTTCTTGAAAATGGAGAAACCAAATACTCAGATATTACTATTTCATCAGCCGATTGGCATTTTACAGTTTTTAAAGCACTTGGCGGGAAATATGTTAACTCTAAACTTATACGACTCAACAATCTTGAAATAAATGAATTGTTTTATTCGGTAGTTCAGTTTTCATTTGGATTGAACAGAACATTTGATAATTACCCGCATTTCTTTCGCTGTTTACTTGAAACTCCATTGCAGTCGCCAGATGGCACTATTTATAAAAGACTTGAGTTTCATATATATAATTATGACCATACTCTTGCTCCTGCCGGCAAAACAGTTGTTTGTATGAGTTTTAGTACAAATAATGGTGATTTTTGGATAAAACTTCGTAAAAATGATATTGTTAAATACAATGAAATAAAGAAGAAGTTTATGGATGAAGTTGTTCTTCAGGCTGAGAAAAAAATACCCGGCTTCACTAATGATATTGAAGAATATGATATTGCCACACCCGCAACACATTTCAGATATACAAACAATAGAAATGGAAGTACACAGGGATGGATGTCGGGGGAAAATCTGATGACGCCTTCTCCTGTAAGTTACAGACTTCCAAAGTTAAGAAACTTCTATTTAACCGGACACTGGACAAATCCGGGCGGTGGTTTGCCTATTGCTATAAAATCTGCAAGAGACGTTGCTAATATTATCTGCAAGAAGAATAAAAAAAAGTTTTTTACATCAGTTTGCACAAGTACTTAAATTAATATATTAAATCTATTATGTTGTATGCTTTGTACACAACTGTTTCTCTGCCTTTTACAGAACTTGTCAAAATCAGAATCATTATTTCATTCCTGAATATCAGCACATTATGTTTTATGGGCACAACTCATATATTTAAGTATTTATATATTCAAACTCTTTGAAATTTATAAACTATTTCATTTTTCGCACTTAATCAATAATTTGCCACAGTTAACCCAAAAAATGGCGCATTTATAAATTCTCGTTTTATTATATAATATTATATCTATTTATTCGCAAATTCTTTTAAAATATTTTTTTTGTGTAAAATATTTTTTAAATTTGCAACCCCTTAAGTAACAATAATTTTTATATCAAACCTCACACATAATGAAACATTTCAAATTCATTTCCGTATTAGTGCTTTTTTTAATTAGCACTTTTTCAATTGCCCAGAAATCAAAAGTTAATATTCCCAGCAGCTTAACTTATCCTGAGCGATTGATTGTCAATACATTGTATTCAGATTCGAAAGAAGGCATTAAATCAATGTCGGGATCAAGCAAATCAAGCAGTGATTTTTCTGTAATACCTTTAGGTTCTAATTCCGTTTCAAATCTTGTTCAAAACACACTTGTTTCAGGTTGTTTGCAAGCTTCAAACATAACCTATACTGGTAATACTGCAGCGATTGGATCGTTTACATGTACTTCTCCAAGTGCATTTCCTTTATCAAACGGGATTATTTTAGCCACTGGTAATGCGACAAATGCAATTGGTCCGAATGCATACGGAAACAGAACGACCGAGTTTACCACAAACGGAGATGCTGATCTTGATTTAATTACCGGTTCAAGCACCACAAAAGATGCCGCTGTTCTTGAGTTTGATTTTATTCCCGCAGGAAATGTAATTGAGTTCAAATATATTTTTGCCTCGGAAGAGTATCCAGAATGGGCATGCAGTCAGTTTAATGATGTTTTTGCATTTCTTCTGAGCGGGCCCGGAATTACCGGAAACCAGGGATTTGCAAATAATGCTCAAAATATTGCCCTTTTACCTGATGGTGTGACACCTGTAACGATAAACAATATTCATGTTGATGGATGGAATGCTGGCGCCGGAGAACACTCACATAATCCTGCTACATGTCCCGATAATAACAGTCAGTATTATGTTGATAACATGACCGGTCAGACAATTGAATACGATGGTCACACTGTAGTTTTGACAGCAAGGTGGAATGTTACGCCATGTCAGACTTACCATATAAAGCTTGCAATAGCAGATGTTTCTGACAGAAAATATGACTCCGGAGTTTTTATTGAAGGAAAAAGTTTCATGTCAAATCCTATTACAATTACCAATTTTGATTTAAACGGAAATGAGACAAATAGCTTATTTGAAGGTTGCGGTTACAATCTTAATTTTTCAAGAAATAATCCTAATGATCTTACAAATCCAGTAATTATTGAGTATACAATTGGTGGAACATCAAACTCATTGGATCACAATTTGATTTACGACACTATTGTAATCCCAGCAAACACATTATCAGTTACTGTTCCATATTTTGTAAATAATGATACTCTTGCAGAATTGCCAGAAACTATTGATATAACTGTTTTGAATGGTTGCCCTTGCAGTAGTAGTTTTTTCACAAAAACGCTTACAATTTACGAGCATTTTTCAGTAAATGAAACTCATGTAAATGCTTCATGTAACGGTGTAAATAATGGTTCCATTACAATAACAGCAACTGGAGGTTCAGGAGATTATCATTACTCATTAAACGGAGGAACACCTCAACACAGTGGTACATTTACTGGTTTAGCTCCCGGAATTTATACAATTGTTACAACTGATGGTTATAGTTGCCATTCAGTTACCAGCCAGGTTACTATTTCTACTGGAAATTTGACATTAAACCTGGAACAAACAACTCAAATTCATTGTTATGGGAATTTGGCAACAGTTACAGCAACTGTTACCGGTGGAAGCGGAAACTACAGTTATTATGTAAATGGAATTCTGCAATCATGTAATATTTTTAATCTGCAGGCAGGATTTTATACTGTGGTTGTAAACGACATAAATGGTTGTACAACAACTGATACGATAAGGATTCACCAAAATGATTCTGTAAGTATTCACCTTACTGTAACTGGTC
>CAZELC010000349.1:0-3239 GCA_964512865.1 uncultured Bacteroidales bacterium | reverse complement strand
TTTATTTTTCTTCATATCTATCTCCAATGATATTTATAACAATATTAATAAAACTAACAAAAAAATTACAATGCCAAAAACGAATGATTAAAGGGACTCAAATATTTCAGATTGTCTGTTTTATTCTGTTCCATGATTCATCTGGTATGACAGCTCCATTGACCTGACATACTTCATATCCGCATAATGAGGCAAGTTTTCCGGATTTTTCAATATCCATACCGTTTACAAGACCATAAACAAAACCTGCTGCCCACAGATCTCCTGCACCTGTGGTATCAACTGCTGAACCATCTCCAACAGGATCTATACTGAAAATTTCTCCTTTATACGAAATAATACTACCATTTTTTCCTCTCTTAAGAACCCCTATATCAACATTTTTAGAAAGTATTTCAAGTGATTTTGTTTCATCGGAAGTTCCTGTGTAGTATTTTGCCTCATCTTCATTTGCTATAAGAATATCAACATATTCAGCTACAAGCTTATGAATAATATCCATAGATGATTCAACAACTGTAAAGCTTGCAAGATCAAGGGCAATTACGGCTCCTGATCGTTTGGCGCACTCAAGGGATTTTATTATAAGCTCTCTATTAAAAAGAAGATATCCCTCTATAAATACAACTGCACAGTTTTCAAAATATTTTTCAGATATTTCATCAGGGTGAAGATCAGAGGATGCACCGAGATATGTAAACATTGTCCTCTGGGCATCTTCCGTTATTACAGAAATAACTCTTCCTGTAGGTTTTGTAGAACTGATCAGAAAAGTTTCAACACCACTCGATTCAAGACCATTTTTAAAAAAAATACCTGTATCGTCATCTCCATATTTAGCAATAAATCTTGTTTTTCCTCCTAATTTACCAATTCCGTTTATTGTATTACAGGCAGCTCCGCCTGGAGCATAAACAGGATTGCCTTTCAGTTTTTTTAGTGTATTTTCAATAAAGTCAGAATCAACAAGAGTCATTCCACCCTTTGATCCTCCTATAAGTTCAAGTGTCTCACTGCTTTCATGGGAAAGAATGTCAACAAGTGCAGAACCTATTCCTGCTGTTATATTTCTGCCATGTTTTATTTTGGTGTAATATTTCATTTTATATAAAGCTCCGTTTAACTTTCACCATTATTATAATTATATAATGACCTGCATCTTATTTTTTCTGAAAGGCCCCTGCCAATTATATATCTTTTACCTTCACATGCTATGACCATCTGACCTGATGAATAATTTGTTATGACTTCTATTATATCACCTGATTTAAGCCCCATGCTTAAAAGCCTGAATCTACAGTTTCTGCCGCCTGAAAAATTATCTATTATCAACCTTTCACCTTCTCTTGCTGATGAAAGAATGAAAAATGGAAGGCGTTTTTTCATGCATGAGCTGCATATTCCGTATAATTCCATTTTATGATTAAGCATATGGAAACCATTTGCCTTTGCAGCCTGAACCTGAAGTCTCTCTATTTCCCTGTCTTCAAATTCTGAAATTTTTCCGCAGATAGTACATATTATATGATCATGATGGGTTCCTATATGTAAATGCTCATAGATTTCTGCACCATTATCAAATATTCTTTTCTGAGCAAAACCTAAATTACACATAAGGTCAAGGGTTTCATTAATAAATGAATATGAAAGATCAATTCCATTATTTTTAAGTATTTCAGCAAATTCTGAAGAAGTCAGATGCTTTTCGTTTTTAAGAAAAATTTCAAGTATTCTGTATCTGTCTTCAAAGTCACCAAATCCGCACTGCTTAAAAATATTCTTGAACTGTTCTTTTTCTATGTCGTGTATCTTAAATTTATCAAAAAACATTTTTATATATAATTCCTGATGTTACATATATTCAGTATTTACGGAAACAATTTGTTTCAATACCTGATTATGTTAACTGTACTGAAATTCAAAGCTTCATCAAGTATTTATAATACTTAGGTATATAGAGAAAGAAACAGAGCTTTGTTTATAACTGTATTAATTGATTGTATCAAACAAAAAACATTCCTTTTGTGGGTCGTATATAGATGAAAAATAATAAAAACAGAAATATTGGTTTTGTTGTTAAAAATGATGAAAATGCTCTCAGGGCTTCATTTCAGCTTGAGAAGTGGTTTAATGAAAAAGGTTTTGAGGTCACAAGAAAAAAAGGTTTTGATGACAAATCTTCTGAAACAGATTTTTTATTTATTTTTGTTCTTGGAGGAGACGGTACCTTTCTTAGCGCTGCAAGATGGGCTGGAAACAAACCAGCTCCAATGATAGGCGTTAAGTTTGGAGAAGTAGGATTTCTTGCAGAAATATCTGAAGATCAGATTTTTCAGGCAGCAAAAGCAATTATAAACGGTGATTATACTGTTCAGCACAGAATAAGACTTAGAATCAGACTTATAAGAAACGGAAAAGCAATTATATCAGAAAATGTTCTCAACGATGCTGTAATTAATAAAAGATCAATTGCAAGACTTGCAAGAATAAAAACCACAGTAAATGGATTCAGACTTACAACATATACCGGAGACGGCCTTATTATATCAACTCCAACAGGTTCAACAGCATATTCAGTTGCTGCTGGAGGTCCTATAGTTCATCCATTTGTTCCATGTATAATAATGACACCGATATGTCCTTTTACATTGACAAACCGTCCTTTAATCCTTCCTGATATTTCAATTATAAGTCTTGAAACTGAAGACAGATCATCTGAACTAATTTTAACCCTGGATGGACAGGAAGGAATAGATATTCAGCCTGATGATATTATACATATTGAAAAGGCTGAATATCCGGTTCCCATGATCATGATCTCAGGCAATGATTATTTTGATGTATTAAAGAAAAAACTTAAATGGAGTGGTGGCAGAGTCTGATATTTTAATTATTATTATTTTTAATATATAAAAAGTATAAATATTATAGGTTGTCAATTTGTGGGCAATATTTATAATATTCTGATATTATTATTATATAATTAAAAAAAATATTTAATTGATTTGTTTATACGTTATTGGTTATAAACAGAATTATTTTTTATGTTTAAAGATATATGTTTTATCAACATTTGATTTCAGTTTTAGATAAAGTCGGCTGAAATTATGATTTTAATACAAATATCACAAAATGAGGTGTAAATAGAAGTACGCCGCAATAAATACAGCTAAACTCAGAATTTGGAACTTCTTTTTTTTGCTAAGCAATAAGTATTTTTTTTAAAAATTAGTATAAAA
>CAZELC010000348.1:0-3246 GCA_964512865.1 uncultured Bacteroidales bacterium | reverse complement strand
CAACTGAAACCAAACCACTCTGAGCAGCTGAATTATAAACTTCAACACCTATCATGTTGAAAATTCGAACCTTTGCTTCAGCAGGAAGTTCAATATTTATTTTTCCGTTAGATGGGTTAGGATAAACATTTACGGGGAGTAATGCATTAAGAGGAGTAATACCTGCACCGCCGCCTACAACATCAAGGTCGTCAACATAAAACATAGAGCCAAGTTGAGTAATCGTCTGCGAAGATGAAAGTAGGATTACATTAATTTTATCAGGCATTCTTGAATCGGTGTAATTGATATTTGCATCAAACTGAGTGTAAACAGAAGTAGCACCTGTTGTAGTGAATTTTCCTGTTCCGATTATTGTATCATTTTTTGACATATTAACAAGTACAGTAGCTGTATCTGTTCCTACAGGAGCATATTTAAACCAACCTGTTACCTTTGTAGGTTTAGATGTAATTGGAACTCCACCAACAAAATTTACATTCTGGTTTGCAATATCAAGTTTTAATCCTCCTATTGTAGCAAATCCGGGGATATACTTATCAATACTAAGCATTGTATTTACCAAATGGTAAGGAAATACTTTAATTGCATAAGAACCTGAATGCATATCAGTAGTTTTACACGCAGTCTGAATGTGGATTGTTACAATAATTACCGTAGTGTCAAATTTACTTGTCCAACTGGTGGCAGAAGAATCGTTTACCCATGTTTCAAATCCAGGGTTTGGAATTGGGTTTTGAGCTTTCAATGCAATGGAAAAAACCACTGCTAACAAAATAATGTACAATCTTTTCATAAAAAATGTTTTAGGTTAATGACTAATTATTATTTATTTAATACTTATCTTTTTTACTTGTTTATTAAATCCGTTATCAATTTCTATAAAATATAAACCTTCAGTGTTGCACGACAGGTCAATATTAACTTTTCTTTTATTAACTTCAGTGTGAAAAACTTCTTTTCCAAGTGTGTTGTATATCCTGATTTTAACATTTTCGTAATACGGAAGATCAATAATAATGTTACCTTCAGAAGGATTTGGATATACGTTTACAGGTAAAATAGCATTAACGGGAATTACTTCACCGGTTCCTGTCACAATATCAAGATCATCGACATAAAATACACTTCCAAGATCTGATATGGTCATAGACGATGACATAAGAATAATATTAATTTTGTCAGGGGCGCTATTATTTGTGTAATTTATTGATGCTTCAAATTGTGTATATTCATCTGTTGTATCAAGTGTCTGAAATTTCCCAGTTCCGATTATTGTATCATTTCTTAGCAGATTGACTTGCACAGTAGCTGAATCGCCATCGATTGGAACATATTTAAACCAACCATTAATTTTTGAAGGTTTAACGGAAATTGGCACGCCACCAACAAAATTTACCATCCTGTTAACAACATCAAATCTGATTCCGCCAATTGTTGCAAAACCAGGAATATACCTATCAATACTGAAAAGAGGAAACACATGGTGATAAGGAAAAAGTTTAATCGCAAATGATCCGGAATGAGCATCATTTGTTTTGCATGCTGTTTTAAACTGCAATGGAACAATATAAATAGTGGTGTCAAAATAGCTAATCCAGTTTACTGCCGTACTGTCATCTGTCCAAGCTTCAAATCCCGGATTAGGTATAGGATTCTGCGCCTTTACAGCCAATGAAAAAATAATAAACAACAATATCTGTTGAACTTTTTTCACAAAAAATTCTATTCAAATTATTTAATACTAATCTTTCTTACTTGTTTATTAAATCCGTTATCAGTTTCAATAAAATATAAACCTTTAGGATTATCTGATAAGTCAATCCGTATTGAGCTTTCGCCAGCAACAGTAGAGTAAACTTCTTTTCCTAAAATATTGTAAATTCTTATCTTAACATTTGAATAAAATGGAAGATCAATATTTATTATTCCTTCAGAAGGATTTGGATAAACATTTATCGGGAGGAGTGCGTCAATTGGTGTTATTCCCGAACCTCCCACAACTGCAATATCATCAACAAAAAACTGAGTTCCCATTTGAGCATTTGAACCTGATGAAAGCAATACAACATCAATTGTATCCGGAGTCCCAACAGAATCATAAGTAATCGGAATATCAAATTGGGTATATGTACTTACTGTGTTTTTATCCTGAAACCTTCCATGTCCGATGGTATGTCCATTTTTCCTTAAGAAAACAAAAACATTACATGTGTCTCCTGTTGTAGGAGAATATTTATACCAACCTGTAACATTTGTTGGTCTTACAGTAATAGGAACACCTTTAATAAATTCTATACTTTGTGATAAAACATTAAAATTTATACTTCCAATAGTTGCAAACCCAGGAACAACTGTATCAACAGAAAATGAAGGTATTAACATGTGATAAGGGAAAAGTTTTATTGCATAAGAACCGGTATGTTTATCTGTTGTTTTTACTGCGCATTTAAACTTTAATGGTACTGTCAGAATTACAGTATCAACTTCGGATAACCATGAGGTAGCACTTGAATCACTTATCCATGTTTCAAATCCAGGATTTGGAACCGGGTTCTGAGCTTTTGTTTCTGTAAAACAGATAAAAACTAAAAATAAGAATGCAATAGTAAATAATCTTTTCATATATTAAAAATTTAAATTATTCATTACAGCAAAAATATGATTATTTTTTCAATAAAAAAAAATATGATAATTATAATTAACATTATTGTAAACAGGTTCTTGTTCATAACCATTTTTTATTCTTCTCATATTTTCTCTTTTAAAATCCGATCAAATTGAAAATTATATCTATTTTTATATCGCCTAACTGAAAAGTATAACTATATGGATAGTTTCGATCAGCCTATCAGTAAGATAATTTCTAAACTTAACGAGAGAAATAAGGAACTGAACTGCTTATATAATGTGAATTCCGTTTTAAAGAAAACACCTAATAAATTGGATATCCTTTTTAATGAGCTATTCGAAGTGCTGCCGGCAGGATGGCAATATCCAGGTATTGTTGAAGTAAGAGTAAATGTTTATGGAATGGTATTTAACACTCCTGAATTCAGGGAAACCGAGTGGATGCAGCATGCAGATATTTGGGTAGATGATGAAAAGACGGGAACAATTTCTATTGTATATACACAACTTATTAGGCTAATTAAAGGAACACAATTCCTAAATGAAGAACAAAAACTTCTGGATACAATTGCAGGAAGAATCGGGGAGTATTTCCTTATGGAAAGCTTAAAGAAA
>CAZELC010000347.1:0-3275 GCA_964512865.1 uncultured Bacteroidales bacterium | reverse complement strand
GAAAATTAAGATGAGAAAACTCATCTTTGTGATTTTTTTTGAATTTGTTAAAATGAATTAAATCTTTTAAATTAAAATAATGCTTCCTGAGTTTCAAAATGCAGAATGAACTTAATAGTATTCCTACAGTTACAGATATAAAAATTATTAGACATCTTGAAATGATAAGTGAAATCAGAATAAGTATAAGGTAATATATAGGAAAGAGAAACATCCCGATACCAAACGTAAAAGTTGCCAGAAAATGATCGTCTTTTATTTTTTTAAGAAGCTTTTTTATCAAAATATAAGGCACAATATTAATTAAATAACCGGGAAGCAAAACAGGTAAAGCAGAGAATAATACCATTAGTGAAATGATAATTTTTTTTACAGGATTTTTGAGTCCAAGCTGATCCTCATTAAGCTTGTATTTGTCAATTATCGATAAATAATCTGAGGCACAAGTTATTAAATCATTATATTTGTCAGGGTTTTCGGCTTTAAATTTAGCAAGTTTTGATACAATTTCTTTTTCTTTATCAAGTTGCAGAAGGTAATTGCTTTTTAACAAAACACCGTTTTGCTTTGCAAAGTTTATATTTATATCCTTGATAGCTTCAATCTGTTTGTAATTTTCTTTATCATCAATGCTTAACATCAACTCTCTGATTTTTGGTGCAAGTTTTTCCGTAAGCTGATGCATTGCTGCTGCAGGTTTTTCTTTGTAAAGAGCAGTGTAATCAGAAATTTTTATTGGTTTGCCAAACTTAACAACAACATCGGTTTGAATAAATAAATGATCTGAATAGTTCATGCCGACGGGAATAATAACAATTGAATTCTCCACAGGAATACTTTGAGTCGCTTCAAAAGCAATTCTTGCATACCCTTTTTTCAGCTCTCTTAGCCGTCTTTGCCTGTTATGGTTACCTTCTACAAAAATCAAAATTGCATGATTTTGTTTAAGCAAGTCAACAGATTTATCAAATGTGTCATTGTTATTGCTTAAACTCTCAACACCGTCTCTGGTCCTGTACACCGGTAAAATCCGGAGTTTATACATTATATTGGCAATGGTTTTTTTCTTAAAAATATCAGCTCTTGCTAAAAAAAACGGACTTATAGCCGAATAACTTCCAATAATTAGTGCATCCATTAATGCATTTTGATGATTAGAAGTAAAAATAACCGGCTTATTGCGAGGGATGTTTTCTAAACCAATAACCTGTATTTTACGGTAGAAAATACGCAAAGTCAAAGGAAGAGTGTATCTTAAAAATTTGTAATAATAGGATTCTTTAACCATATTATGCTGCTATTGGGCGTTTTGACCAGTAATATGCTATTGCAAAACCTGAAATTAAATGCCAGATTCCCCACCATGCAGCAATAAAGGCCATTCCTCCAAGTCCGTCAAAAAGTTTAGGATTGAATATTAAAACAAGAGCAAGCCCCGAATTATGAATTCCCGATTCAATTGTTAATGTTCTGGTATCAAGAACGGAAAGCTTAAAAGATTTTCCGGCAAAATATCCGATACTCAAAGCAATTGTGTTTTGTATTAATACTAAAAGGAAAATGTATTGTATGTACTTAATAAAATACTCCCAGTTTGATTTAAAAGCAAATACAACAAATGCTATAAATACAAGTAATGAAACAGTTTTGATCGGTTTTAATATCTTTTTTGTTACTTTAGGAAATTTGTAGGAAATCAGCATACCTAATAAAAGTGGAATTCCAAGGATAATAAACACTGTTTTAAACATTTGCCAGACATCAATTTCAATTGGTTTATAGATGTCGGCTGCTTCATTATAAAGCCCGCCCCAAAGTGCAAAATTAGCAGGAGTCAAAATAACTGCAAGTATGGTTCCTATGGCAGTTAAGCTTATTGCAAGAGCAACATTTGCCTTAGATAGTGCTGATATGAAATTCGAGATATTTCCTCCAGGACAGCAGGAGACCAATATCATTCCCAGTGCAACACTGGGAGTAGGTTTTATAAGCCAAACAAAAAGGAATGTAAGCATCGGCAGAAACAAAAACTGACATAAAAGACCAATTATCACAACTTTTGGCTTATGAAGCAAAGATTTGAAGTTTTCAATTTTTATTTCAAGAGCAACTCCAAACATTAAAAATCCAAGGACAACATTTAGCAGATGACCGCCTTCTGCTGAAAAGTTAAGCCTTACATCATCGAGTATTTTAAGAGAATCCAGCATTTTATTTTACAGATTAATAATTTGCATAATTTTGTACAAAATTAAATAAAATAATGAAAGTCTTAAACAAATTGATTTTTTGTGCAATTTTAATAATCTCTGCACAACTTGCTACAGCTCAAAACTTTTTGGAGCTTATTAATTTCGGATATCAAAATTCACCGAATAATAAATATAAGAATTCAGATGAAAAAGCTATGACAAGCATGTTTTATTCAAACCTTAGAATTCCTGTTGTTATGAAAAACAAGGATGTTCTTTTACTGGATATAATGCTACTGCAATAAATGTTATGAACTCAGACACAATGAGAAACTATGAGGTTTACTCAACAACAGCTGTTTTGGGATACACACACAACTGGGGTGAGAAATGGAAAACATTGCTGTTATTAATTCCGCAGTTTAGTACAAATTTCAAAGGTGTTGGCGTTGATGACCTTCAGCTGGGAGGTTTCTTAATATTCACATACAAGAAAAAGGAAAATTTAAAATTTAAGTTTGGAGTTTACTATAACCGCGAGTTTTTTGGAAATATTTGTACACCGATTCTGGGAATTGACTGGCAGATAAATGACCGTTGGCAAATTTATGGCAACCTGCCACTTAATGCATCCATCGATTACAGAATAAATAAACATTTTGCAACAGGTTTAAGTTTTATCGGACCGACTTTTTCATATAAGCTTGATGAGTTTTCTCCAAAAAGATATATACAAAAGAATTCCATTGAACCTTGCCTTTTCCTCGATTGGTATATAACAAAAAATCTGGTGCTTGTGGGACGTGCCGGTTACACATTTGGTCGTTCGTACAGGGAATACAATGAAGATGATCGCATACCGCTGAAAATTATAGCATTTCAAATCGATGACCACCGAACACAACTAAATGATGATTTCAGGAATGGTTATTTTTTTGAAGCAAAGCTTGCCTATCGTATTAAAATTTAATGATTTATCATTATTTTAAAATTGTAATTGAAAAACTTTTTGTTGGATCTGTAGTTTATTTTTATAAAATGAATACCACTTCTGAACGATTCTGTATTAATACTGATTTTATT
>CAZELC010000346.1:0-3281 GCA_964512865.1 uncultured Bacteroidales bacterium | reverse complement strand
ATTAAGTTTATGGTTGATTTTTACAAGTCATAGGAGTAAATTCTGATAATTAATATTTTGTGGTTACAATGTTATTCTTAAAATATAATATATTTGCATAATTAACCAAACTTTTGAAAAATGGCAACCGCTTCAATATTATTAGGCATCCTTGGCGGACAAGAAATTATTATCATAGCAATAATTGTTTTGGTCCTTTTTGGCGGGAAAAAAATCCCTGAACTTATGCGTGGTTTAGGTAAAGGTGTTAATGAGTTTAAAAAAGCAAAGAATGAGGTAATGGAAGAAGTAAATGATGTTACCAAAGATAACCCTGATAAACCGAAAGATTCTAAAACTGATTCTGCTGGAAAAGAAGATTCTAAATAATCTTCAACAATGTTCAAATTTCTATTTGGAAAACTTGTAGAGAAAACCGATGATATGACTTTCTGGGAGCATGCTGATGAGCTTCGCAGACGTCTTATCTGGTCATTTATTTTCCTTATTGTATTTTCTATAATTGCATTCTTCTTTAAAGAAATAATTTTTGATCAGATAATATTAGCACCTAAAAGCAGCAACTTTATCACTTACAGATGGTTTTGCAAACTTGGACAGCTGCTTAATACTGACTCTCTTTGTGTAGGTGATTTGAAATTCTCTTTGATAAATATTGACCTTGGTGGACAGTTTCGATGGCATATAATTATTTCGTTTGTCGCAGGATTAATATTCGCTTTTCCTTTTATTGCATGGCAATTTTGGCTTTTCATAAAACCTGCCTTAAAACAGGAAGAGCTTAAATATTCAAGAATGATGGTGGTTTATATTACGCTGCTGTTTATTGCAGGTGCCTTATTCGGATATTATATTATTTCACCTCTTACAATTAATTTTCTGGCAAATTATGAATTGAGCAGTCAAATAAAGAATCAGATTACAATAAGTTCATATATATCAACTTCTGTGGTTTTACCACTTGTTACAGGGTTGGTTTTCGAATTACCTGTTCTTGTGTTTTTCCTTACTAAGATATCGCTTTTATCACCGGCATTTCTCAGAAAATATCGCAAGCATGCTGCTGTGTTAATTTTAATTATTGCGGGTATCATTACACCATCAACAGATGCATTTACCATGCTTATTGTTGCTTTGCCGATCTATTTATTATATGAGTTCAGTATTTTCGTTTCTAAAGTTTCATACAAGAAAAATGAAATTGCCTGATAAATGATTTAATTCTTATTTATGAAATAGAAATTTAAACATATTAATATGTTAATATTTTGTAAATAAGTTCAGCGCTGAACAACCATCAAAATAAAAATTTTGTCTATTTTTACTATTAATTATTTAATTCCATTTATAATGTACAGATTTTCCAGACTTACTGCAATATTAGCACTGCTATGCATCTTTACAATTAGTTCATTTTCTCAGAATTTTTGCGGAAGTAAGGCTTCAACTTATGTAAAAGGAGCTGATGAGGTTATGTTTACAAAAGAACTTAAAAATCCTGAGTACTTTAGATTTGCCGAAGGAAAAGAGATTGTTTTTCAGGATTTCCTTCCATGGTTAAGCTCGAATTTTAAAATTTCTCCAAAAATAAGCTTTAAAATTAAAAAAACTGAGACCGACGATCTTGGATTCACACATTATCGTTACCAGCAAATATATGATAATATACCTGTTTTGGGTGCTGAGTTCTATGTTCATGTAATAGATGGAATGGTGAAGTCATTCAATGGTGAGTTTTACAGCGATTTTCTAATTGAGAATAATATTAATTTAACTGAACAGGAAGCTTTGCAGTTTGCACTTAATTCTGTTAAATCTGATAGTTATATTTGGCAGTTTCCTGAAGAAGAGCAATGGCTTAAATCATATAAAAATGATGCATCAGCAACTTATTATCCGAAAGGAAGCCTTGAAATTATTAAAAAAAATAATAAGTTCTTTTATACTTATAAATTCGATATTTACTCTAAAAAACCTCTTACACGTCCTGATGTTTATGTTGATGCAAAAGCTGGTACAATACTTTTGAAAAATGAAAAGATAACTTCAGCAAATGTAAATGCAACTGCTGTAACAAAATATAGCGGTAGCAGACCTATTGTTACTGATAGTTATAACGGCAGTTACAGATTGCGCGAAACAGCAAGAGGTGCAGGCACAGCTATCCAAACCTGGGATATGAATCAGGGTACAAATATCGGTTCTGCTGTTGATTTTACAAACGCTACTACCACTTGGAATACAACAACAAATATGGACAATGCAGCTTATGATGCACATTGGGGAGCTGAAATGACATACGATTATTTTTATACTAAATTCAACAGAAACAGTATTGATAATGCCGGTTTTACAATTCTTTCCTATATACATTACGATAATGGTTTTTTAAATGCTTTTTCTGATGGACAAAGATTTTCTTATGGTGATGGCAGCAGCTTGAATAATAATAATCCGTTGACAGCACTCGAAATTGTAGCCCATGAAATAACTCACGGTCTTTCTGGATATGCAGCTGGTTTTGGCGATTCAGGCGAAACTCCTTCATTAAATGAGGGGTTTAGCGATATTTTTGGAACATGTATAGAATTCTGGGCTAAGCCTACTGTTGCTGATTGGCAAATGGGAGAGGATATACAATATGTAATGAGAGATATAGAAAATCCTTCAGCAACTAATAATCCCGATACCTATCTGGGAGATGCTTGGGATCCGGGGTTGGAATCACACCAGAATTCAACTGTCTTAAGTCATTGGTTTTACCTGCTTTGCCAAGGTGGCTCAGGTACTAATGATCTTGGAAATTCATATAATGTTACCGGCATCACAATGGCAAAAGCCGAAAAAATAGCTTACAGGGCACTCGATGTTTATCTTACAAGTAACTCAGATTATTTCGATGCCAGATTTTACACAATTAAAGCTGCTGCAGATTTATATGGCGGTTGTTCACCTGAGGTAGAAGCAGCTACAAATGCATGGTATGCTGTAGGTGTTGGCGCTGCATATTACGCTGGAGTATTGGCTGATTTTACAGCTGACAATGTCGCAAATTGCTCAGCTCCTTTAACGGTCAATTTTTTTAATAGCACTATGAATGGCGTTTCATATCTCTGGAAATTTGGTGACGGAACAACCAGTACATTATCCGATCCTTCTCATACATACACTGCATCTGGAACATACAATGTTAAACTTGTTGCTCAGGGAGGAGTTTGTGGTGCCGACAGTATAATGAAGAACTCCTATATCGTTATCAATTCTACGGCTGTTGCAAATCT
>CAZELC010000345.1:0-3308 GCA_964512865.1 uncultured Bacteroidales bacterium | reverse complement strand
CTATGCGGTGCAATTGCAGATACTTCATGGTTGGAGACAGGAATGGTTCCTATTACTAGTATGCATGGTGATCAGGATACTGAAGTTCCTTATTCAAAAGGTTTCCCGATGGGCTTGTCGATGCTTAACATGCAGATATATGGAAGCTTTTTAATGAACAAACGTGCGCAACATGTCGGAATTGAAAATCCATTCCATATTTTCCCTGGACAAGCACATATTCCTTATGATCCTAATGCAGGCGGAAGTTATATTATGTATATGGATTCTGTTTTGACTTACGTCAGAAATCAGTTGCATAACTTTTTCTGCGGCGGTGTTTTGTCAGTTTCAGAGAATCCTTTAAATTCATCTAATGTCAGTATTTATCCGAATCCTGCCAACAAAGTTTTAAATATAAAATTTGAAGATGAGATGAAAGATTTCAGCCTGAAATTTTATGATATTACAGGAAAGGAAGTTCACTCTGAAATAGGGCTGAATGTGGGTGCATCTTTTATTAAGCAGATTAATCTGGATGGATTAACAAGTGGTTTGTATATTATGAAAATTCAAAATAACAATATAGTGAAAACTGAAAAGTTTGTTGTAAACTAATCCTGTTGTAAAAATTTTGTGAAATAATTCCATAAAGAATTTTGTGGGGGAGGAGCAGTAATAATAAGCTGCTCCTTTTTTATTGGATGAATGAAATCCATTGTGTAAGAATGAAGGCAAATAGAAGCATCTTCATTACTTCTTGGCGAGCCATATTTAAGATCACCTTTTATAGAACAACCTATTGAAGAAAGTTGTGCTCTTATCTGATGATGGCGGCCTGTTATAAGGTCAATTTCCAGCAAATGATAATTGTCGCTGCTGCCTAGTAATTTATAATTAAGTTCCGCCAACTGCGAATCCTTTACTTCTTTCTGATAAATATATGATTTGTTTTGTTTGGTATTTCTGAAAATATAATTTTTGATATTGTCTGAATCTTTTGGTGGTCTGTTTTTAACTATCGCAAGATATTTCTTTTTTATTTCTCTGGTTTTTAGCATTTCATTCAGCCTTGCCTGAGCCTTACTGGTTCTAGCAAAAACAACAACACCGCTCACCGGTCTGTCTATCCTGTGAATAACACCAAGAAATACCTCGCCTGGTTTATTATATTTTACTTTGATATAATCCTTTACAAATTCGATGAGAGGCTTATCTCCGGTTTTGTCTTCCTGTACAATCTGAGAAGGCTTTTTATTGACCGCAATAATATGATTATCTTCGTATAGGATATCTGTTTGTTGCATTTTAACAGCTTAACAATTGCAAATATAGTTATTTTTAGATTTAAAAATGAAGTGCTGATAACTCTCATTTTAACTGGCAGATTTACCCAAATGAAAAGGCAAAACAAATTAGTCATTTTCTTTTCCCAATAAAAGTTATTGTTTAAGAGAAAAAGTTTAATTTCGAACCACAAAATTAATTATCCAAACTATGGACGATTACCATTCGTATTATTAAACTTGAATAGGGGCAAATTATAATTCCTCTGTTCATAAAATTATGGAGGAACGAATAATGATGACCTTTTTAAAAAATGGTGCCGGCCTTATTTCATGCGAGAATTGGGAGCCAAATTGCTGGGTTAATATCGAAGTCCCTACAGAAAAAGACAAAGACTTTTTAATTAATGAACTGAAAATCCCATTATCTTTTTATAACGATATTGAGGATATTGACGAACGTCCACGTATTGAGATAGAAAACGGATGGACATTGATAATTCTAAGAGTTCCTGTAATGATATATGATAATGGAATTCCATTCTCAACCATACCCTTAGGTGTAATTTTTAAAGATGAGGTTTTTGTATCTATTAGTTACCAAATAATAGAAATGATACCGGATTTTATTCAATATAGTAAGCGCAAAATGATATCAAAGAAAAACAATTTCGACCTTGTGCTGAGATTGTTATTATCATCGAGTGTTTGGTTTCTAAAATACCTTAAACAGATAAATCAAAGGATTAAACTTGCAGAGAAGCAATTGGAAAAGTCGATAAAAAATGAAGACCTTCAGACATTGCTTCAGATAGAAAAATGCCTTGTATTCTTTACCACATCGCTTAAAGGAAATGATATACTGATACATAGAATTAAAAACCTTAAAGAGCATAAGGATAGTTTTGATCAGGAGCTTGTAGAAGATGTTGAAATAGAACTGCGTCAGGCGCAGGATACAACTAATATCTACAGCGACATCCTTAGCGGGATGATGGATGCTTATGCTTCAGTGATCTCCAATAATCTTAATGTTATCATGAAATTGTTAACTTCAATTTCGATATTACTGATGATACCAACGCTTATTGCAAGTTTATACGGGATGAATGTGCCCAATAGTTTACAGGATAATAAATTTGGTTTTTGGATAGTTCTTCTGATTTCCTTCCTGATTTCTACATGTGGTATTCTGATTTTCAGAAAGAAAAACTGGTTGTAAGAGTTTGATTATTTCAGCTAAAAACAGGATTTAATTTATTCATAAAATTGTAATCTTAATATTGCCATAAAATTATTTTTCTATGGTATTATTTCCGGTTTTTTATTTCAGATTATCCCAAGCTTGGAAGAAAATAAAAAGCAACAGTCTTGTAAGCCGGGTTCTGTATCCGCCGGTAGACGGATTTCTATCATTTATCTAATCATGACGTCGCCGCCATGCTTTAACGACCTACCCCCCGGGATCGGGCGAGCAGCCCTCATTCCCCGGTATATTTGGTCTTTCAACCCATAAGGTTTACCCGCAAACCATGTCACCATGATTTGCCGTGAGCTCTTACCTCACGTTTTCACCCTTATCAGCCCGAAAGCTGACGGTTATTTTCTGCGGCACTGTCTGTCACCACCTGAATGGTGCCTTCCTGTTAGGAAGTATGGCGCTCTTTGTTGCCCGGACTTTCCTCTCCGAATTGCTTCGCAGCGATAGAACGGACTGTTGCTATGCAAAGATATGGAAAAAAGTAAAAAGATAGAAGTTTGGAGTGACTAGAGTGCCTAAATTTGTTTTTTATTAGTGAAAGGGAGAGGGGAGAATGTATTCTATGATCGTTGATTGGTTTTCAGTAATCGGATTTTGGTGAAACGGTAATCGGATTTTGGTAAAACGCATATTTCTCTAAACATAATCGGTAATCGGTTTTCGGTAAACGGATTTTGTTGAAACGGTAATCAGTATTCAGTAATCGGTAATCGGTAATCGGTATGTTTTGTCCTGATATAAGTCTACAGGTTAATAATTTTATTTCAAGCAACTTTTTGATG
>CAZELC010000344.1:0-3310 GCA_964512865.1 uncultured Bacteroidales bacterium | reverse complement strand
TATGTGCTTTCTTTTAAGGATGAAAGTGGAATTGGTGAATTAACAAAAGAAAATGATTTTTTTGCTTATCCGAATCCTTCAGATGGAAGAATTTCGCTCAACATACCTCAAAACTGTGAAAAAAATATTACGATCAGAATTGACGATATTTGTGGAAAAACAATTTTTTACAAAGATGTTGAAAACAAAGAAAAGATATTTGAAATTGACGCAAGCAAATTTGCAAATGGATGTTATTTTGTTAAATTAATTTCCGGAAACAGTATCTCAAAGGTTCAGAAAATAACGATTCTACATTAATAAATATATTTTTCAATTTCTTTTCTCAGCAAATTTAAAGCTGTAATAGCTGTTCTGCGGATATTTCGCTCACGGTTATCTCCAAAAAGAAATTTTTCAGCTATAACTTTTTTTGGGGAAGCAATTGCTATCCATGTTGTTCCAACCTGCTTATCAGGCGTTGCTCCTCCAGGTCCTGCTATTCCTGAAGTTGCAATTGCAAAATCAGTTTTGTATTTATTTTGAATACCAGTTGCCATTTCTTTGACAACATCTTCGCTGACAGCACCAAATTTATTTAGAGATTGAGATTTGACACCAAGTTCCAACTGTTTAATTTCATTTGAATATGCTACTACTGAGCCTTTAAAATATTCAGAGCTTCCCTGAATGCTTGTAATAAGATGAGCTATGAGCCCGCCTGTGCAGCTTTCGGCAGTTGCCATTGTAAAATTCTTTTTTTTCAGCAATTTGCCACAAATATCTTCAAGCAAGTCATCATCATAACCAAAGATATACTCAGGAATTAATGTTCTTAAAATTCCTATTTGATTTTCAATCTCAGAAACAAGTAGTTTTTTATCAGGTCCGGCACCTGTAAGCCTGAGTCTTACAATACCCGGTTGAGGAAGATAAGCCAGTTTTATATTTAATGGCAGATTATTCTCCCATTTTTCAATAAGTTCTGCAAGCTTTGATTCGCCTACTCCATTAGTCAATATCGTTTTGTGAAATATGGCTTCAGGCTTAAAATAGTTTTGCAATTTATTAAAGATGATATTTTCAGACATCATTTTCATCTCAAATGGCACACCCGGAGTAAAAACATAAATAACATTCTCCTTTTTGAACCATAAACCCGGTGCGGTACCGCATTTATTGGGAATTACTTCCGCAAGTTCAGGCACTTCTGCCTGCCTGCGATTAGGTTCAGAAATATTCATGCCCCATCGGTCAGTAATATCCTTAAGTACAGACAAATCCATTTTAAGTTCGGAGTTGAAGTATTTACAAATCGTGTTTTTCGTAATATCATCGTTAGTCGGGCCTAAACCTCCGGTAACAAAAACAATATCACTTTTTTTTGCTGAATCTTCAAGAGCACGGATAATATCATTTTCATTATCAGCTACCGCAATAATTCTTTTTACTTTAAACCCGTAAAGGGTAAGATTTTCAGCTATCCATGAGGAGTTAGTATTAACTATTTGCCCGATAAGGATTTCATCTCCTATACTAATAATATCTGCGACCATAAAAAAACCCGTTTAAGTAAAACTTCAACGGGTTAAAATTATAAAATTTTTCAATAACTAAAATTACCTTGCCAGGCTTTCTCCCATATCTTTAGGATTAATTGACATTACGGGAATATCTGATAATCTAATTATATCTGTAGCCTGAGAGTCTACAAAGAATTCTGTCCAGCCGGTTTCTTTCTGTGTCATTATCATTATAAGGTCAATATCACCTTGTTCTTTTGCATATTGAAGAATCATTGGAACTTCTTCAGATTCTTTATTTACTTCAACTATTTCCGAAGTACATTTTACATTATGTCCTTGAATAAATGACTGAACCTGTGCCACAGTTGCCTTTAACTGGTGTGAAATAACTTTATGGTTAACAGACCAAAGAACTGAAATTATTTTAATAGTAGAATTAAAAAGTCTTGCAAGTTCAATAGCCTGTGTAACTTTCTGCCTTGTTTCCTGAGTAAGGTCAAGTGGCAATAAAATACTTCTGCATCCGTCATGATGACAAGTGCTGTTAATTGTTAATACCGGACATTTTGCAGCTCTGATTACACGCGAAGTGTTTGGGCCAACAATTCTTCTTGAGCCTTGATCAGATTCAAGATTGCTTGTAGCGCTCATCACTATAAATTTAGCCTGAAAGATTTCGGCCATTTCTAAAATTTTATTATAAACTTTCCCTTTTGCTACAAGCGGCAATATTTTCAATCCGGATTCTTTTGATGCATTTGCAGCAAATTCTTCGAGTTGTTCTTCAATTTTTTTAATCATTTCCTCGCTTCGGTCTTCGCCACCAAAAAGCTTTGTCATCAGGTTGCCTCTTTCTTCCAGAACATAAAGCAATGTAATATTCAATCCCGACAAGCGTGCAAGATTGTAGCTTTGTTCAAGGGCAATAGTTGAAGAATCTTCGAAATTAAAAGGCACTAAAATACTTTTATACTTTTCCATAATATTTTTTAATTTTGCAGTTTAAAGTAATTCCTACAAATATAACAAAAGAAAACAAATTTCCAAATGAATAATAAAATTTTAGAAGAAACTGAACTTATTTTAAATAGTAAAGGTCAGATTTATCATCTGGGTGTTGTTCCCGGTGAAGTAGCAGAAAAAATCATCCTTGTAGGTGATCCTGAAAGAGTTAAAATGGTTTCGCGTCATTTTGATAAAATTGAATTAAAAACTTCTAACCGGGAGATTTTCATACATACCGGAACTTATAAAAACAAAAGGGTAAGCGTTATCTCAACCGGAATGGGTCCGGATAATATTGATATTGTAATTAACGAACTTGACGCACTTTTTAACATTGATTTTGCTACAAGAACAGAAAAAAAGAAAAAAACATCACTCGATATAATAAGAGTTGGAACTTCAGGTTCATTACAGGAAAATGTTGAAGTAGGCAATTTTGTTGTTTCTACTTATGGAATCGGCATTGATGGCCTTATGAATTTTTATGGTTTCAGAAATGATATTTGTGATCTTGATATTGAAGAAGAATTCGTAAAGTACACTTCATGGAACAAAAGCCTTGGACATCCATATATAGTGTCAGGCTCAGAAAAGCTCCTGAAAAGATTTGATAAAACATTTAAAAAAGGTTTTACTATAACAGCTGCCGGATTTTATGGACCACAAGGAAGGCAAATAAGACTTGAACCTGCTTTTCCAAAGCTAATTGAAAGATACAGTAAATTCAGCTATTATGGTGAGAGAATTGTAAATTTTGAAATGGAAACCTCAGCTCTTTATGGATTGGGAAAAGCACTCGG
>CAZELC010000343.1:0-3344 GCA_964512865.1 uncultured Bacteroidales bacterium | reverse complement strand
AAATTCAGAATCTATGAGGATAATTTTAAGTTACTAATTGATAACTCAACAAATTATAAAACCGATACTTTAATTAACGGTAGACGTATAATCCCAGTTGTTTTCCATATTATACATAAAGGTGGCCCGGAAAATATTTCGAAAGCTCAAATAGATAGTGCTATTAAGCTTCTGACAATAGATTATAACAAATTGAATAGCGACACTACTGCCGCTTATTCAAATCCAATTTTTGCATCACGTAGAGCTAATTGCCATGTTGAGTTCAGGCTTGCTAATATTGACCCGAATGGAAATTGCACTGATGGAGTAGTAAGGCATTATGACCCTCAGACAAATTATGCTTATTTCACTACAATGTCGCAATATTGTTGGAAACCAAGTTGTTATTTAAATGTATTTTCTGTGGCATCAATCTATCCTGAAGGAATGAGTTTACCTGATGGTGCTTTTATTGGTGGTATGTCGCCATTTCCGCCATCTAACACACTCTCTCAGGCTTTAACCGGCGGAGATTCTCTTGCTGATGGTTTGTTGATGCGTCATGATGGAATTGGTAATATTGGAACAGCGGAAAACTTGGGAGGAATGCCAATAAATTCGTTAAACCGAACCATGACACATGAATCGGGGCATTATTTTAATCTTTATCACCCGTTTCAAGTTACTTATGGTGCTATTCTGGGTTATGATGGCTGTGGCCCAACATGGATTGGATGTGGTGATGAAGTTTCTGACACGCCTCCGGTTGCAAAAGCATCTCAGAATACTGCACTGAATTGTTTACCTGTTGATGGCTCAATAAATACATGCAGTAACGATAGTCCGAATGAGCCTGATATGGTTGAAAATTATATGGATTACCAGTTTGGTTACTGTACAAATATTTTCACAACCGGACAATATTCAAGAATAAATGCTACTTTACAAGGTGATAGAAGAAAACTTTGGTCAAAAGAAAATTTGATTGCAACAGGTGTTTTGAACCCTGTACAGCAGGTATGCGCACCCAAAGCTGATTTTCTTCAACAATCCAATAGTGTTTGTGCCGGTGGCTCTTTAGGTTTTTTTGATAATTCATTTAATGGAGTAGTGCAGTCATATTCATGGTTTTTTGAAGGTGGTAATCCACAAACATCGTCTGACCCAAACCCTATTGTAACCTATGACACACCTGGACTATACAAAGTTAGACTAACTGTACTTAATGCCAATGGTCAAGATTCAATAGTAAAGCTGGATGCTGTTTTAGTAAAAGATCCATCTTTATCTATTTCTACACCTTATACAGAAACATTTGAAAATGCCAATCCTTCAGACTGGGCAATTTCGAATGATGCGGGTAATACATGGGAAATAAATGATACAACGGCTTATGCCGGTACTAAATGCATGAGAATTATGAATTTCGAAGGCAACAGAGCCGGAGGATATGATGAGTTTATTACTCCAGCTTATGATTTTAGCACATTAACACCTGGCCTTCCTCTCTATTTAAAATTCATGTTATCTTATGCACCAAAATTTGTAGCAGCAACTATCACTGCAGCAGAAGATACAGTTTATGACGAGCTTAAAGTATATTATTCTGATAATTGTGGTGCTACATGGATTGAAAAAATGACACTCAAAAAAGCAGCCCTTGCTACTGCTCCTCCAAATCAAAATTCGTTCGTCCCTTCATCATCTTCAGAATGGGTTGAAAAGAGCAAGGTATTCGTGCCAAGTTTTCAAAGTCAAACTCATGCAATGTTCAAATTCGTTTTTAAAAGCAATGGAGGAAATAATATTTTTATTGATAATATAAGGATAATAAATAATACGACAGGTATTGATGAAATATCTTCAAAAAAATCCGACCTTTCGATAAAACCAAACCCTGTTTCTGATATTTCAGTTGTGAATTTTAGCTTGGAGAATTCTGCAAAAGTTGAAATAAAAATAATTGATGTTCTTGGTAGAGATGTAAAAACTGTTGTCAACGATTACATTTCTGATGGAAATCATACTTTTTATTTAAATCATAATGATTTTTCAGCCAAGGGAGTTTATTTTGTTAGGATTACTACTAATTCAGAAATATTAACAAAAAAGATAGTTGTAGAATAAAGTTTGTTTTATTTTTTGAAAAATCTCATAAGTAATTGCTTATGAGATTTTTTTTTTAATCCTAAAAAACTATTTTTACAAAAAATTTATTTATGAAAAAAATCGCTACTATAATTTTATTCATTTTGCCATTAATATCTATGGCGCAACAACCTGAAAGAAAATTTGGAGTTAAACTTTCGGGCTATGTAAAATCTGATTTATTCTATGATTCAAGACAAGTTGAGTCAATGCGCGAAGGACATTTTTTACTTTATCCTTTACCAATTTTATATGATAAAGACAGCAATGATATTAATGCAAAATCAAGCTTTAATATGCTTTCAATTCAAACAAGACTTACTTGTAATATCACTGGTCCCGACATTTTAGGCGCAGAAACTTCCGGAATGATTGAAGGTGAATTTTTTGGATCTACTGATGCTGATATAAACGGATTTCGTTTACGACATGCTTTTTTAAAACTTGATTGGAAACATCATGGAATTTTAATTGGACAAACCTGGCATCCAATGTTTGTTGAGGAGAGTTTTCCGGCTGTAGTTTCAGTTAACACAGGTGCACCATTTCAACCATTTTCACGTAATCCGCAAATTAGGTATAATTTAAAATATGATTTTTTTAACTTCTCTATTACCGCAATGTCACAGAGAGATTTTTCAAGTCCTGGCGGTTCAACCTCTCTTCGCAATTCTGTAATCCCTGATGTTTTTGCTCAGGCAAAATTCTCATTTAAAAATCCAGAAAAGAATAATGAAGTTATTTTTGGTCTTGGAGGCGGTTACAAAGTTCTAATGCCAAGAATTAAAACAGATAGCGGTTATAAAACTGATGCGACTGTTGATGGCTTCTATGGGAGTGCATTTATTAAAATTAAAACCAAGCCCATAACTTTAAAATTGGAAGGAACTTATGGACAGAATTTGTACAATTTAACAATGTTGGGCGGATACGCAATTAAATATGACACAAGTTCGTACGATTTAAAACGTAATTATTTGAAATATACCTCTATTGATAATGTTGCAGGTTGGATAGAAATAATGACAAATGGTGCAAAATTTCAGGCCGGTTTATTTGCAGGATATTCATATAATTTAGGCTCGTTTAACAATATACAAAATTGGAATAAGGAAAGCAGCTATTTTACCAGAGGAAGAAATATTCTTTATTGTTACAGGATATCACCAAGAGTACTTTATAATATTAATAAAGTGAGAATTGCATTAGAATTT
>CAZELC010000342.1:0-3348 GCA_964512865.1 uncultured Bacteroidales bacterium | reverse complement strand
TATAGCTGTCGATAATGGGACAGCAATAATATTTGTTATCAGAAAATAATTCGGAAATTGTCCGAAATAATAAAGTGCAAGTGGAAATGTTACAAGCTGCGCTGCTACAGATACTGCAATAAGCGACCAAACCTTTTCTACAAAAGAATATTTTGGAATATAAATTTTAAAAATCAAAGGATAAATTGCCACAATTCCTATAACTGCAAGATATGATAATTGAAAGCCGATATCGGTAATAAAATATGGGTTAAACATCAGGAGAAACATTACCGAAGCAGCAATTGTGTTGTAAATATTTGACTCCTGTCGGAAAGCTTTGCCGACAATAATAAAACTAAACATGGCAGCAGCTCTAAGAACACAAGGCGACAATCCGGTTATCAAAGCATAAAACCATACTAAAGACAATAATAACGAAGCTTTAATAAATTTGCCAAATTTGAATCTATCGAGAAAAAATAAAAGGAAATTGCAGAAAATAAATATTAGCCCTACATGCATTCCTGAAACGCTCAGGATGTGAATAGCACCGGTACCTGAATATTCTTTTATAAGTTCAGGGTCGATTTTATCAGTGTAACCTATCAGCAAAGCAGAAATAACAGCGTATTCTCTTCCCGTGATTTCATTAGAAATTAAAATGTCAAGTATTTTTTCTCTTAGAAAATATGCAAATGATTGTATTTTATTCCCCTGATTTCTCTCAAAAATGCTCCATGAGTCATTGCTTATATATGCCTGCTGATAAATAAATTTGTTTGAAAGATACTTTTTATAATCAAACTGGCTTGGGTTCATTGGGGGTTTAACATCCGTAAAGGTAGTGCTGACAACAAGAACATCACCATAAGCGAGTTTAGAAGCAAGGCTGTCTTTTTTAAAGTAAACCAAAGATTTACCTTCTACTTCTTGCCATCCTGCCGAATCCTTAATTCTTAAAACCTCAACTGTTGCTTTACAAGAATTTTCCTTAATTTGAGGCTGGTCTGCAATTTTGATGACTGCATAAACATTTTTCCCTGCAAACTTTCCGATGTGGTTATCATTGAATTTCTCAGTTTTCTGTACTGTAAGATTAAATCCGCAAAGGAAAATAAATAATGATATCATGGCGCCAAAAACCCATCTGAAACGATATCCTGTTTTTTTGTATAGATGAAAAACGTAGGCGCCGATTATAATAATAAATATCAGAAAAACTATCAAGTTTATCTGAAATCCAAAACCCGAAGAAATTGCAGCAGTTATACCAAGTATAAAAGGAATTACAAGCCGAATAAAAGGGAATTCACTCCAGTTAATCATTTAATCATTAATTGCTCATAGTTGACTATTTCAACATCCTTGTAATAAAATCTTATAATATCCTTATAAGTGAAGCCGAGTTGTGCCATTCTAATTGCGCCCTGCTGACTTAAACCAACACCATGTCCATAACCTTTTCCTTTAAACAATAATGTATCGCCTAAGTCAATTATAGAAAAAAATGTAGATTTCAAGCCAAAATCAGCTCTGATTGAGGTAAGTTTTATACTGTCAACCAGATAAACCATTCTTTTTTCCTGAGAGAAATTTCGAACTGCTTTAAGTTTTTCAGGGTTATCAATTGGATAATTATACTTTTTGGCAAGATAGTCGAACCATTTTTGCTTTGAAATTTTCCTTTCCCATTTAGCCGCAGGCATCTTTAATGAAAAAGTATCTTCCACAGATTTCAGATAAGTAGTGGAAATTTTCCAGATATCTTCCGAGTTTACCGTTTGTCCTCCCGAATTTGAGTGAAAAGCAGCCGCTATCATTTTGTCGTCTTTGTCAACAATAACATTCCCGACAGTTTTGTAAACAGCGGCAAGTATATCGCTGTTTTTGCATCTGCCGTAATAAAGTTGGCAATGAACACTGTCGCAAAGATTATATCCTTCTTTAGCATGTTTTTTCATGTTGTTAAGTGCATAAGTACGACAGGTAATAGCCTGAACCATATAAAATTCATTATCTTTCAAACCACCGCCGCCTTCCGACTGAACTACACCTGCAACATAATTCTCCACATCCACATGATTTATAATAAGAAATTTGTCTCCTACAACTGAAAGCCTAAGGTCATCATCATAAGTTCTTTCCTTAACTGCAGGTGCAATTGGTTTAAGTTTAAAAGCATTTATGTAGCCTGCACCGCTAAGGCTAATATTCGAAAACAATCCTATTTCCTTATTATTTAAAGATAATTTGATTTTATTTTCATTGACGGTAAATTTAACGATATCATTTTTCAATACTTCGGCTATTTTATTTTCATTCTCATAAATAATATACTTGCCCATAACAGGCGTTACACTAAATGAGGATATTATGTAGCCGGTATAAATTTTAACATCAAGAGAAATTCCGGCGATGGAGTTAGACAAAGCAGCAAATATGAAGGCAAACAGCAGTATAGTTATCTTTTTTAACATCTGTAATTGTTTCGTTTGTGCAAACCTAATAAATTTCCCTGAAATTGACAACAAATTTCGCCATAAAACATTCATTTAAAATTATCAGAGTAATTATTGCATTTTATACTTACAAAATACCATTAATATAACAATCTGATAATTTGAAAAATAAAAAATATTTTATTTATATTTTGACAAATTTGGTGTGATTTTAATTTTAATGTATTATATTTGCGCAAATTTAATATAATACAATTTAATATGAATAATGGAATCGTAAAATTCTTCAATGAAACCAAAGGTTTTGGTTTTATTAAAGATCAAGAATCAGGTAAAGAATATTTTGTGCACGTATCAGGCCTTATCGACAAGATTAAGGAAAACGACGAAGTAACTTTTGAACTCAAAGAAGGTCAAAAAGGACTGAATGCAATTAATGTAAAACTTGCATAATTAAGATACAGTAAACATTTATTGTTCTGAGCCTCACATTGTGAGGCTTTTTTATTTATAACCAAATAATAAAATATCAAGCTCGTTTTAACCGGATTGTTCAAATATTATATAATTTTGGAATGTACATTAACAAAATCGTATTATGAAAAAGACTTGCATTTTAACAGCCATCATATTTTACTCCTTAACGTTATGTTCCCAAACAATCGACTTAAACGATGCTGTAAAGATTGCAAACAATAAACTTATTTCTGATGGGAAAACAATAAATTTCAGTATTAATACAAGTAGATTGTTTTATTCCGGCGCTGGAAATCCTCTGTTTTATCAAATTGAATTATCACCGACAGGTTATATTAGTATTTCGGCTAATAAATCACTTTCTCCGATAATAGCATACTCTTACACAAATAACACAGATAGTGAAGGAAAATTTGTCAATTTTGTTAAA
>CAZELC010000341.1:0-3363 GCA_964512865.1 uncultured Bacteroidales bacterium | reverse complement strand
AAAAAATCAATATTGAATATTGCCGACAGAGTTAAAGAACATTTACTGTAATAGGTCTCGCTTCAGAAATATAATATTAAAAAGTTAATTAAAAATAATTCTAATCTTTTGATTTCAAATGTAAACGACATATTGAACGAGAGAATCAGTAATGACGAGGCACATGAAGGAGATATCAACGAAACAAAAAGAAAACGGGAACTGATAAAACTTTTTTTTAATTATTTGTGGCTTACTGATGAATTTAAAGATACCGATATTGAAATAATTAACCGATTCTTTGACTCTGACAATATTGACTGGTATGACAAATGTCTTGCTGTTAGCGCTTTATACCTCAGCCTGATAAGATGTTTCAGCATTGAGAAATTTATGGTTTTATTCAGAATTTATGAAGATAAGGATGTACAGGTACAACAAAGAGCGCTTGTAAGCATTATTATCTGCATATACTATTATGACAACAGAATTTCTTTGTATCCGGAAATATTGGGTAAGTTTTTAGTTTATTCCGATAGCGAAATTTGGAGTGAAGAAGCATTCAGTATAATGATAAAACTATTACAAGCAAAAGATACTGAAAGAGTTACAAAAAAACTTCAGGAAGAAATAATTCCTGATATTATTAAACTTTCGCCTGAGATAGAAGAAAAGCTCGACCTGAAAAACATTATTTCTGAGGAATCCGGAGAAGATAAAAACCCGGAATGGAAATCATTTATTGAAAACTCTCCCGATTTATACAAAAAACTCGAAGAAATAACAAATATGCAGATGCAGGGAGCTGATATATTTATGAGCGCTTTTGCATACCTGAAACATTTTGAATTCTTTAATGAGATGCCAAACTGGTTTGTTCCTTTCTATCATGACCATCCTGATGTGATTTCCGCATTAAAAGATGATGGTATCGGCATGAAAGATTCATTCAGCATAGCACTTGAAAATTCAAATTATATCTGTAATTCCGACAAGTACTCTTTCTGTTTTAATGTTAAGTTTCTGCCTGATATGCAGAAAAATAATTTGCTTTCATTATTTAACAGTGAGCTGGATACAATGAATGAGATGGCAACCGAGGATGAGCTGTTCGATAAACTCTATAAGTCAAAAGCAATTTACACTCAATATATTCAGGACCTTTACCGTTTTTATAAGCTGTATCGCGTTAAAAATGAATTTGAGGATATATTTTCTACAAAATTTGATTTTCATAACTCATGGCTTTGGAAAAAAATAATCTCTGATGACAAGCTGCTTCAAAGGCTTGCTGATTTTCATTTTGACAATGAACATTTCAGGGAGGCAATCGAAATTTACACTTCATTAATAGCTAAAGGAGATAACAGGATTGAAATATTCCAAAAAACTGCTTATAGTTATCAGAAGCTTAATATGTTTAATGAAGCACTCGACTTTTATCTTAAAGTCGAACTTTTTGATGTTACCAATACATGGAGCTTAAAAAAGATTGCCTTATGCTACAATCACATGAAGGAATACAGGAAAGCGCTTAAATATTATTTCGAAATTGAAAAACTTGAGCCGGATAATATTCATGCTCAGATTAATATTGCAAACTGTTATCTTAATCTTAAGGAATTTAAACAAGCTTTGAATTATTATTACAAAGTTGAATTATCTGCACCCGAAAACAAAAAAATACTCAGACCAATAGCATGGTGCCTTTTTGTTACAGGAAAACTTAAGGATTCTGAAAAATACTTCAATATGCTTTTTGAAAATGGCGAACCTAATAAGTTTGATTTCCTCAATTTTGGTCACCTTAACTGGAGTTTGAAAAATAATGAGGCTGCCATAAAGAACTATATTCAAAGCGTTAAATTTCACGATAATAATTTTGAAACTTTTGCCAAGAACTTCGAAAATGATATTGAATATCTTATAAAGCAGGGAATTAACCAAGATGACGTTTATATTATGCTTGATTATTTAAAATATGCCTACTGATTTTAAGCCTAATTAGAAAAGAAAATCTGAATTTTTAGTAATTCGCAATGTCATCAACGGATTTCCTCAACTTCTATCCATCCTTCATTTTGATGAGCTATTAAGCACAATGAAGGGTCATTGCATTCATTTATTTTTTTAAAGGTCGCTGTTACTTCTGTTCCACTTGCATAGCCGGCAGCTATCTCATAATTGCACACATGGTAATCTTTCCCTTTAATGCGAAGATATGTTCCTGTGCAGTCCTTAATAATAACAGCTTCTTTATTTATTCTTTTACATCCGCAAAC
The DNA here is from genome assembly GCA_964512865.1 of uncultured Bacteroidales bacterium. Taxonomy (GTDB): domain Bacteria; phylum Bacteroidota; class Bacteroidia; order Bacteroidales; family CAIWKO01; genus CAZELC01. The sequence continues at coordinate 1,102 of CAZELC010000341.1, read as the reverse complement.
TGCAAATGCTAAGACTAATAATAAAAAAACAAAGGTTCTCATATTTATTCAACAAATTTCATTTCATTGATAAGGTTGGTGGCACCCGCATATTTATCAATTATAAAAATACAATACCTTATATCAAGTGATATATTCCTGCATTTTGACGGGTCATAAATAATATCGCTCATTGTTCCTTCCCAAACTCTGTCGAAATTTACTCCTATAAGATTTCCATCGGCATTTAACACCGGGCTGCCTGAATTACCGCCGGTTGTGTGATTATTTGCAATAAAGCACACATGCATTTTTCCATCCTTGTCGGCATATCGGCCGTAATCTTTCTTCTGCCACATTTCCTTCAGCTTTTTGTCAACAATATAATCATAAATGCTTGTATCTTCTTTAGCTATTACGCCATCGAGAGTGGTAAAATAATCATAAACCACGGCATCAGGACCAGTATAGCCGTCAACTTTTCCGTAAGCTACTCTTAAAGTTGAGTTTGCGTCAGGATATAATTTTTTATTTTTATCCATTTCAGCAATTCCCAAAGTGTAAATTCGGTATAGTTCTTCAAGCTTAGTGTCAAGCGGCACTATCTTTTTGTAAAGCGCATTATAATAAAATTTGTAAATATCTTTTGAGATGATAAAAGCAGGATCTTTTTCAATATTTTTGACCTTTTTCACATTGTATTTGTCAAGAAGTTTTTCAACCTTAGCAAGAGACGTCATATTTGAAGTCTTGTATACGTAATCGCTAAAAGCAATATAATCGCCATTAAATTTTTTCGAAAAGTACTTCAAGGTATCAGGAATAAATTCCTGTTTAAGGTCAGTGCAATAATATTTTATCACCTCCGAAAAAACTTCTTTATCAATATTTACATTATAATTTTTAAAGAAGCCTTTTGCTGATGATTTAACCTGCTCAACGGCATCTTTCAGTTCTTTTTCACTAATATTGTTTTTCTTGCTTAACTCCCAAATTTTATTGAAATTGTATGCAAATTTGATAAGTTCAACGCCGAGACCTGCTTCATACAGATAATCAAAGGCCAGCGAAAGAGGAGAAAGTTCCGAATATATATTTTCAAAATCTTTAATAAGGCTGCCGT
>CAZELC010000340.1:0-3372 GCA_964512865.1 uncultured Bacteroidales bacterium | reverse complement strand
CGGTCTTTATAATATAATCACAAGATGCAATTCCCTTATGTTGAATAATGACTTGAAGTTTTCAGCCAGCCGCTTTTTGATACATATTCTGATAAGAGGAGGGTGGATCCAAACATCCGGGCAACTGAACAATCGTATCGTTTTCATGGACCAATGAATGAGGGCAAACATATTATATCGCTTGAATCAGTGTGGATGCTTGACGGCGGTATGGAAGAAAAGTTGGCGGCTGAAGTCGGTTTTGTAATAATGAATTTATTTGACATAAATCAAAATAGTAATAAATTATTAGTCAATTTATTCGTTTAAAACTTTTTACTTGCAATATCCTGACATTTTATCTTTGGCTTCTTTGTAACCGATAGCGGCGGCATTTTTTACATCTTCGCAGCAACCTTCATAATCTTTTAACTCCCATTTGCATAATCCACGTTGGAAATATGTTTCACCTAAGGGTTCGAGTTTAAGTGCTGCATCAAAATCATTGATTGCCATTTGATATTTTTTCTGATCCATATAAAGCTGACCACGTTTCTGGAAACCTATATAGTTTTTAGGGTACGTATTAATAACTTTCGTGAAAGCCATCTGCGCTGCAGGAATCTTGTTTTGTTTAATATAAATATCTCCTAAAAGAATAGTTGCTTCAGGCATATCCTGGCTTGAATTGGAAACCTTTGTAAGATCTTTTGTCGCAAGTTCAAGCTGGTCGGTTTGGTAATAGCAGTTAGCTCTTTTAAACAGGATATCGTTGTTGGAAAACCTGTACTCACCGGTTAGTTTTGTGAAATCATCTGCAGCTTTTTGCCAGTCTTTATTATTATAATAGCATTCTGCACGGTGTTCATATATTTCTTTACTCGCAATTTTGTTGTTTATTGCCGAAGTGTAATCATCAGCTGCTGCTTTATAACTTTTCGCTTCTTCATTAAGGATACCTCTTTTATAAAATGCTTCACCATAGTCTTTTTTAAGTGTGACAGCATTTGTAAGATCACTTATGGCTTCTTTGTTTTTCTTTATTTTGATATAAAGTAAGGCTCTTCTGTAATAAACTTCCGCTTCCTTTTTTAGTTCAAGTGCTTTGGTATAATCCTTTAGAGAAAGGTCGTTTTTGTCTTTCTTTTCATAATAAATGCCTCTTTTATAATAAGCTTCATAGTAATCGGCTTTAACCTCAACGGCTTTATTATAGTCAGCTAAAGCAGATTTTTCATTTCCCTGATCAAGGAAAAGATCGCCTCTGAAGACATAAGCCTGATGATATTTCACATTTACCTGAATTGCTTTAGTGAGGTCGGCAATGGCTTTATCCTTTTGTTTCTTTAAATTATAACATCTTGCCCTTTCGAAGAAGGCTTCATAAAAAATAGGACTTTTTTCAATTACCTTAGTAAAATCGGCAATTGCTCCATCAATATCATTATTCTTAAATTTTACTACTCCTGAATCGTAGAGTGAGTTTGCTGTCTGGGAATTAGCAGAAAAGGTAGTTATAGCATATATTATCAGGAATATATACTTTAAGTTGTTGAGCTTCATTTTAGTTGATTATTTTGGCAGTGTTCCGAAAACTTTTTTTATTCCCCTGTGAAATTTGTGGATTCCTTTTGGCTGTGAGTGCATAAGCATACATTGTTTACAGATAATATTGTAAGAATTTTTTTCAGCAAATTCCATAATAGATTTGTTTTCAGCCATTGGTTGAATCCATATATTAGCAATCCCTGCATCAAGAGCTTCCTGAACTATCTTCTCAGTGACTTCAGGCGGAGTGACAATGATTATTCCGTCCACTTTTTCAGGAAGTGATTTAAGGTCAGGATAGCAGGTACAGTCAAGAACCCTGTCGGCATTAGGGTTTACTGGATAAACATCGTAACCTTTTTTCTTCATGTCTTCGAATACAACATATCCGAACTTTCTTTTATTTTTTGAAACGCCGACAACGGCATATTTTTCAAGCTTAAGGAAATCTTCTATTTTTTTTGCGGTGACCATATTTTTTTTGTTTATTTTGGGATGTAAAGTTAGCAAAATAGGATAATAGTTGTAGTGCTTTTACGCTTAATTTTGTTTTAAATTATCAACAATGAATAAACAGGAAACCATTAAAGATTATATTGAACGTGTTGATGCAGTGAAATCGTATATTAATGCTCATCTTTTTGATGATATTGATATGAGCAGGCTTGCTGAGGTGTCGAATTTTTCGTTGTTTCATTTTCATCGTATAATGAGGGCTTTTCTTGGTAAGCCTTTGTGGTCGCATATTATACGACTACGGCTTGAGGCCGCAGCCGAGTTGCTTAATAATTCAAAGTTACCTGTAACTGAAATTGCATATAAGGTCGGCTATGAAACACCTCAATCTTTCACAAAGGCATTTAAAGGCTATTATAATAATACACCTGCTGAATTCAGAGAAAGGAAGATAAACCCTAAGATAATGGAGAACATTTCTATCAATAAAAACCTTAATAATATGAAAGCACCAAAAATTAAAGACCTTGAGCCCATGAAGGTCATTTACATCAATATCGTGGGCGAATATGGAAGTAAAAAAATGGGAGAAACATGGGATAAACTTTTTACATTTTTCAAGGAAAAGAACCTTTTTGATTTTGGAATGAGTGTTTTAGGTGTAAGTTATGATGACCCAAGTATAACCGAGCCTTCAAAATGTCGTTACGATGCATGTGTTACAATTAAGAAAGATGTAAAGCCTGAAGGCGAAATAGGAGTGAAGATGCTTGAAGGTGGAAAGTATGCAATATTCAGTCATAAAGGGCCGTACGATACTTTGAATGATACTTATGGCGAAATTATGAGAACGTGGCTGCCAAAAAGCAAGTATAAGCTTCGTGATGCTCCTTGTTTTGAAAAGTATATTAACACCCCATATAAAACTGCTCCTGAAAACTTAAGAACGAATATTTACATGCCTGTTGAGTAAGGCTAATAGACTAACTAATGCAGCGTTAATATAATCTACGCTGAACGAAGGGTGCAATGCATTAATTTTGGCTGAAGCTGCGTTTTGCTTTGCGTTGAATTTAGTAAACCTGGTTATGTATTTATTATTGTTACTTTCTCCTTGATGAGAAAGTAACCAAAGAATCAAGTCGAAAATATGCTTCAGCGCGCTCTGACAGAAACCAAGTAAATCTAACAAAGTTATTGCTGCTTTGCAGCAAAAGGACAAGCCCCTTTGAAGATTTGCTAAGTTTCTGTCATTCACAGCCTGCGCTGGCTCGCATTTTCGACAGGCCGACACTTTTTATTTTTACTCACCCCTAGTCCGCTCTCTGCAAGCAAAGAGGTTGGTACGTTTTAGAGAATTAATTAAAATATTGTTTAAATCCTGTAGGG
>CAZELC010000339.1:0-3394 GCA_964512865.1 uncultured Bacteroidales bacterium | reverse complement strand
AACGGGATAAGGTACGACATTAGTGATAAATCAAATGTCATATCAACCATTTGCAAAAATCTGTCTTTCTCATCTAGTTTATAACCTAAGACAAAAAAAGCATCAATAAAAGAAAAAAGATTATGCCTCGATAACGGTACTCCTTTTGGTTGTCCTGTACTTCCTGAAGTAAATAAAATATATGCAAGGTTATCTAAAGAACAATTTACCAAAGTAATTTCATTCAAAGAAGATTTTAGTTTTAATGTATCAATAACATTAATAGTTGAAACTCTGAAGATATCCGAATCATCTTTTTTACTGTTTAAAATGATTTTCAGGTCCGCCTGTTCAATAACAGAATCATTCCTGTCGGGAGGATTTTCAGGATTTACCGGCACAAATGCTTTTCCTGAGAATAATATAGCCAGCACGGATGCATAAGTTTCAATATCGTTATTTGTTACAATACCAATCCGTTCATCATCATGACAATTATTAAGTAAAAATTCCTGTATAGATACAACTTTTGATCTTAATTCATTGTATGAGAAATATCTTTCATCAATACAAAACGAATTGCTATTGCCAAACTTTTCGAAAGCTTTTAATATTTTCTCCAGCATATTTTTATGAATATCAGTACAAATTTATTTAATTTTAACAACTCGGTATATTTAAAAAACAGATAATTTTACAATCGCGATTAAAAAATGGACGAGCTTTTCATACAGGCATTAGAAACTCAAGACAAGAACCTTTTAAAAAAGATTCCTAAAAGTGATCTGCATAGCCATGCTGCATTGGGAAGTAATTTCGATAAATTTGCTAAATGGTATGGAAAACCTATTGAGCGGCCGCCTACAAAAATGAAAGATCTTTATGATCTTGATGAATATATTTTTAATGTGTTCGGACCGGCTTTAGAAAGTTTGGAGAGCATTGAATATATTATTGATGCCGCTTTCCGTGATGCTGTTGAAGATGGTGCTACCAGGCTTCAAATGAGTGTTGATAGTTTTTTTATGGATTATTTTCCTGACAAAGAGGAAGGATTTGTGAATTTTATGAAGAAAGTATCGGCAAAATATTCAAATATTCTTGAATTTATTCCTCAACTTGGTTTCGCAAGAGGCAATTCTGATGAATATTACAAAACTGCTGAAGACTGCATTGAAACAGGTTATTTTAAAGCTGTAGATCTTTACGGACAAGAGCTAGTACAAGATGCAAAAGACTTTGTTCCAATTTACCGAAAAGCAAAAGCAAAAGGCATGAAACTCATTGCTCATACCGGTGAGTTTGGCGATGCAGAATCGGTAAGATATACTGCCGAATTGCTAGAACTTGAAGAAATACAACACGGTATTAGCGCTGCTACTTCACCTGAGATAATGAAATGGCTAGCCGACAATAAAATACAACTGAATGTTTGCCCTTCGAGCAATGTGATACTTTCAAGAGTTGAAAGTATTGCTAAACACCCAATTAGAGCATTATTCGATAATGGAATCAAAGTTACCATTAACACTGATGACCTTTTAATCTTCAATCAGACTATCAGTGATGAATATTTTAACCTTTTTAATGCCGGAGTTTTTTCTGCTGAGGAACTTAATGTAATTAGGCATTACGGGCTAGCAGATTAAACGGTTAATTAAATAAGACCGTATAATTATGTTATTTTACCAGATCAAGTGTTCATTTTATTTGGCAATATTTGAACTCTACCTGTTAAAGTTCAAAGTTTGGTAATCAGCAGTCAAACTATACCTACCTACTTTTAAATGGGGAGTGTCCATTTTCCTGTGTAAGTTTCTTTAGAGATATCTGAACTGCATGCTAATGTTTGGATTCAGAGGTATTAATTATTAAAAAACCATTATGGCACATAAATTGACTACCCCGTGCCCGAAGTTATTAATCTTAAAATCTACCAATATGAAAACACTAGTCAAAATCACAGTCTTCTTGGTAATGTTCGCAGGAGCCTGGATGGCACCTGAAAAAACATCAGCATATAATAACTATTATTATGCATCTTACCAGATTTTTTATGACGAATTAAGCCCTTATGGTAACTGGATTTATACTCCTGAATACGGTTATGTCTGGTCACCAAATGTTGAAGCCGGTTTCGCACCTTATGCTACAGCAGGTCACTGGGTGTTTACCTTTTTTGGTTGGACATGGGTTTCAGATTACCCTTGGGGATGGGCACCTTTTCATTACGGACGTTGGTTTGTCGATCCTTATTATGGCCCTATGTGGATACCTGGCAATGAATGGGGACCTGCTTGGGTAATGTGGAGAAGAGCTCCGGGGTATTATGGTTGGGCTCCAATGGGTCCTGGTTATGGCTACGGATATGGCTATGGACATGGTCATGGATATGGACACTCATATAATGTTCCTGATAATAACTGGGTTTTTGTACAGAATAACTACATCACAAATTATAACATAACTAATTATTATGTCGATAATTCTAACAATACGACAATAATTAATAACTCAACAGTTATAACCGACAAATTTGGTGATGTGAAAACTAATAAAGTATATTTGAGCGGCCCGGCTATATCTGAAGTGCAGAAAGTAACCGGTAAAACTATTAAACCTGTCACAATTGCTGACAACAAAACTCCCGGTCAGAAATTAGCAGGAAATGAGCTTGCTCTTTATAAACCTGATATTAAAAAAGATAATGGTGATGGACTTAAACCATCTCCCAAAAAAGTATCTGATAAATCTGATCTTAGGAAAATAACTAATACCGGCAATACAGGTAATAAAGCTAACACCAACCTTAGCAATGGTAACAAAAACAACACTTATAATAAAAATAGTGTTCAAACTTCTGATAAAAATAATTTAAATGCTAAGCAGAATAACGTTAACAATAGTGTAGTAAATAACAACTATTCTAATAATGTTAAACAACAACCGGTAAATAACAATGTTAACAGAACAACAAATAACTACAACAGCAGTAACAAAATTAATGAACAAAAAAATATAAAACCTGTTAACAATAACAGTAATTATGAAAGCGGACAGAAGGTAAATACCTATAATACCGGAAATGGACAAAAAGTTAACAAACAGGAGAATAATAAGGTAATAAATAATAATGTAAGAACTACGCAGCCTCCTGTAAAAACTTCACCTGACAATAATATTCAGAAGTCCAACTCAGGTGCACCTTCTAAAACAAAAGTTAGTGGTAAAAAAGGATAATGTTCGTTTCATAATTGTAGTATCTATATTTTGTTAAAAAGGGCATCAGATTTTTCTGACACCCTTTTTTCTTTTTGAATATTACTGGTAAACCGTAACTATGCCTTTATAAACATGCTTGATGTTTTCTCTGTCTTTTAGGAAAATAATATAAGTATAGATACCTTGAACTACT
>CAZELC010000338.1:0-3398 GCA_964512865.1 uncultured Bacteroidales bacterium | reverse complement strand
TAATGATTGTCATTCCTGCTCTCCTTTCTGTGTTTGCAACTGTTGTCATGCCAATACACTGGTTATTGTTAAAAAGGCTGTAGAACCTGTTTGTAAGGTTGAAAACGCCTATCATGTAATTTTTTCTGAGGGCAATCCACAAGAAATTCTTCAAAACATCTGGCAACCGCCTAAAATTATTTCCTAGTTAAGATTATTTATTTTAATGTTTTAGGATTTTTGATAAATCAATTTATTTGATATCAATCATTCTGATTCTATAACCCAATCTTTAAATCAAACTTTTTTTAACTAGATTATTTTGTAAATATTATGATAGAAAAAATCATTGGTTTTTCAATAAAAAATAAAGCAATTATAGGGCTTTTCGTTTTCGCTCTAATATGCTGGGGAGTATATTCAATAAGAAAGCTTCCTATAGATGCCGTACCTGATAATACCAACAATCAGGTACAGATAATATCAATTGCTCCAGTGCTGGCTGCGCAGGAAGTTGAAAGTTTCATTTCAAGTCCGATAGAAGTGGCCATGGCAAATATACCTGATGTTGTTGAGCTTCGATCTATTTCGAGACTTGGATTATCGGTTGTTACTGTTGTCTTCGACGATAAAGTAGATATCTACAAAGCAAGGCAATTAATAAGTGAAAGGTTAAAAGATGCCGAATCACAAATTCCGGAAGGAATTACAAAACCTGAACTTGCTCCTGTTTCAACCGGGCTTGGGGAAATATTCCAATATATTTTAAAAGTTAAACCTGGTTTTAAAAAAAAATATACACCGCTTGAACTAAGAACAATTCAGGATTGGATTGTAAGACGTGAACTAATGGGAACAAAAGGTGTAGCCGATATAAACAGTTATGGAGGTTTTTTAAAACAATATGAGATTGCTGTTGACCCTCATATTCTTAAAAGTACGAATATCACTCTCACAGAAATTTTTAAAGCTCTTGAGAAAAACAACCAAAGCACGGGTGGTGCCTATATCGACAAAAAGCCAAATGCTTATTTTATAAGAGGCATTGGTCTTATTAATTCGCTTGAAGATATTAAAAAAATTGCTGTTAAGAATAACAAAGATGGAATTCCAATACTCCTTGGAGATATAGCAAAAGTGCAGTTCGGGTATGCGCCAAGATATGGTGCTTTTGTTTATGATACAACTGAAGCAGTTGGTGGAGTAGTTATGATGCTGAAAGGTGAAAATTCAAATCAGGTAGTTAACAATATTAAAGAAAGACTTAAAACCATACAACCATCTTTGCCGGAAGGAATTACTATTGAACCATATCTGGACAGAACTGATCTGGTTGACAGATCTATTCATACCGTATTGGAAAACTTAATTTTGGGAGGTCTAATAGTAATATTTGTGCTCGTTTTGCTTTTGGGGAATCTTAGAGCAGGTTTAATTGTAGCTTCTGTTATTCCACTTTCAATGCTTTTTGCTATTTCATTGATGAATCTTTTTGGAGTCTCGGGAAACCTTATGAGCCTTGGTGCAATTGATTTCGGGTTAATTGTTGACGGGGCAGTAATTATTGTGGAATCTGTGGTACATAGAATATCACAAAGCAACGACAGGCATGCTGGTATAGAGAGGTTAAGCTCAGTTCAAATGGATACAGAAGTTTTTAGTTCATCAAAAAGAATGATGAATTCAGCTACATTCGGACAAATAATAATTCTTATTGTATATTTCCCGATTTTATCGCTAGTTGGTATTGAAGGAAAAATGTTCCGACCTATGGCCGAAACTGTAAGCTTTGCTATAGTAGGTGCGATAATTCTGTCGCTTACTTACGTGCCAATGGCCTCTTCCCTTTTTCTAAGTAAGAATATCATAAAAAAGACTAATATTTCAGATAAAATTATGGGATTCTTCCATCGGATTTTTGATCCAATAATTAATGTCTCATTAAATAATAAGGTTAAAGTTGTCATAATTTCTTTCCTTTTACTGGTTTTCAGTGTTTTTCTTTTCAACAGACTTGGCGGAGAGTTTATTCCGACTCTTGAAGAAGGTGATCTTGCTGCAGGTGTTATGACTCTCCAGGGCGGTTCACTTTCGAATACAATAGAAAAAGTGAAAGCTGCAAACAAAATACTACTAAAGAATTTCCCGGAAGTTAAACATGTCGCTTGTAAGGTTGGTGCCGGAGAAATACCTACAGATCCAACACCAATGGAAACAGGAGATTATATTATTACCCTAAAACCTAAAGCTGAGTGGACCAGTGCTAAAACCCGTGAAGAACTTGTTAAAAAAATGGAAGAAAAACTTGGTGTTCTTGCAGGTGTAAAATTCGAATTTCAGCAGCCGATACAGATGAGATTTAATGAATTAATGTCAGGATCCAAGCAGGATGTGGCAATAAAGATTTTTGGCGATAATCTTGATAATCTGGCCATCAATGCTTCCAAAATAGAAAAAATAATTAAAACTGTAAAAGGCGTTGAGGATATAAATGTCGAAAAAGTCACAGGACTTCCTCAGATACAAATAAAATATGACAGAATGAAACTGGCAGAATATGAGCTTACAGTGGAAGATGTGAATAACATTCTTAAAACTGCTTTTGCAGGAAGCTCAGCTGGAACAATCTATGAAGAAGAAAAACGTTTCGATATGGTTGTCAGGCTTGATAAAGAATTCAGAAAAGACCTTGATGACGTTAAAAAGCTTGATATAGCTTTACCTTGCGGACATCTTATTCAACTGGAACAACTTGCAGATATTCAGATAAAAGAAGGTCCTGCACAAATTTCAAGAGAAGATGCAAAAAGAAGGATAACAGTTGGTTTTAACGTTCGTGGTAGAGATGTACAATCGGTTATTGAAGAAATAAGACCAAAAATTGATAAAATAAATTTCCCTCCGGGCTATTATGTTACTTATGGCGGGCAATTTCAAAATCTTATTGAAGCCAATAAAAGACTCTCTATTGCCGTTCCTGCGGCATTGTTGCTGATATTTATCATTTTGATGTTCACTTTTCATTCACTCAAACAAACACTTTTGATTTTTACAGCTGTTCCATTATCTGCTGTTGGCGGTGTTATAGCACTTTATATACGGGATATGAATTTCAGCATTTCAGCAGGAGTTGGTTTTATAGCACTTTTTGGAGTCGCAGTGCTAAACGGAATAGTGCTTATTGCCGAATTTAACCGGCTCGAAAAGGAAAAAGCCATGGAGGATATTTACGAAAGAGTTAAAAGAGGAATAAAAGCAAGACTACGTCCTGTGATCATGACTGCGGCAGTTGCTTCATTGGGATTTCTGCCAATGGCGGTTTCCACTTCGGCAGGCTCCGAAGTTCAAAAACCTCTTGCAACTGTTGTCATTGGCGGTTTGATTACTTCAACATTCCTTACATTAGTAGTTTTGCCGGT
>CAZELC010000337.1:0-3401 GCA_964512865.1 uncultured Bacteroidales bacterium | reverse complement strand
ATATTGTTACTGAATATTCCGACGATAAAGGCTCTGCTGCAAAAGGTGGTGTTCTCCCGTCTTTTGGTGTTAGCAGAATGGTTCCTGAGTTTATTGTGGCAATCTCAAAATTAAATAACCCCGGTGAAATTTCTGAACCAATCCAAACTGCTTATGGATGGCATATCATAAAGCTTATTGAGAAAAAAGGAATTTTATCGTTTGATGATGAAAAAGCCGGCTTGAAAACAAGAATAATGCGTGATGGAAGAGCAACGAAAAGCAAAGAATCTGTTATAGCAAGAATTAAAAATGAGTATACATTTAAAGAATTTCCAGATACTAAAAAAGAGTTTTTCAGCGTTGTTGACACATCATTGCTTAACGGAAGATGGGATATCGCCAAAGCAACAAAGCTTAATAAAACTATGTTTACATTCGCAGGTAAAGATTATAATCAACAGGACTTTGCAAAATATCTTGCTGCGCACCAGTCAAAAAAATCAAAATCTACACCTGTTGCTTTAGTTAATGAAGTTTATAAAAAATATGTGGAAGATATTTGTATTAGTTATGAGGATGGAAGATTGGAGCAAAAGTATCCGGAATTTAAAGCTCTCATGAAAGAATATCGCGATGGAATTCTTCTTTTTGAACTCACAGATAGAAAAGTGTGGTCAAAAGCTATAAAGGACACTACCGGTTTACAGGAATTCTATAATAATAATAAACAGAATTATATGTGGGATGTGAGGGTTGATGCTTCAATTTATTCTTGTAAGGATTTGAAAACTTCAAAAGAAGCAAGGAAACTCGCCGAAAAAGTTATTAAAGGAAAAATGACAGAGACTGACGTCCTTAAGAAAATTAATATTGACTCAATTCCTGCATTGAAAATTGACAGAAGACTTTATCTTAAAAAAGAAAATGCTAAAATAGATTCAATGGAGTGGAAAAAGTCAATAGGTTTGAATTTTACAAAAGGAAAAACAATTGATTTTATCGTCATTAATGATGTAATTCAACCAACTCCTAAGACTATTAAAGAAGCTCGCGGACTTATCACGGCAGATTATCAAAACTTCCTTGAAAAAGAATGGATTAATCAGTTGAGAAAAAAATATACAGTTAAAGTTGACATGGAAGTATTTGAAAGCATTAAATAGATACAAAATTGAAAAAACTCCTGATTTTATTTGTGCTTTTTTCTTTGATCTCATGCAACTTCTTTAAAAGTGGCAAAAGCTCAGATGATATCGTTGCAAGGGTTTATGATGAGTATCTTTATAAAAGCGATTTGTTAGCTATCGTTCCGGAAGGATTTTCAAAACAAGACAGCCTCGAGGTTATAAATGATTATATTGATAACTGGATAAGGCAGAAAATCCTTCTAAAACAAGCTGAGCAAAATCTGTCTTCAGAGCAAAAGGATTTTACCAAGCAACTTGAGGAATATAAAAACTCACTTATTGTTTATCAGTATGAAAGAAGTCTGGTTTCTCAGAAACTTGATACTAGTGTTTCTGAAGCTGATATTGCAAACTATTATAATAACAATATTAAAGACTTTGAGTTAAAAAATAATATTGTTAAGGTACTTTACATAAAAATCGGTAAATCTGCACCCGTAAATCAGGTAAGGATGTTAATTAAATCTGAAAAACCTCAGGATAGGAAAAAACTTGAGGAATTTTGTCTCCGCTACGGGCAAAATTATATGCTTGAAGATGATAAATGGTTGCTTTTTGATGATATTCTTAAAGAAATACCAATTAAAACTTATAATCAGGAAGAATATCTAAAAAATAACCGTTATATAGAAATTTCAGACTCACTTAATACGTACTTGTTGAATATAAAAGGGTTTATGATGAAGGAAAGTGTTTCGCCATTGAGTTTTGAAAAAGGAAATATTAAAAGCATTATTATTAATAAAAGAAAGCTTAAGCTTATCGAAACCATGAAAAAAGATATTTACGATAAGGCGTTGAAGAATGGTGATTTTGAGATAATTAACAAAAAGAAGTAATTTATAATCTGAATAATGATAAAAAAAATCTTATTGTCTTTAATATTTGTTTCAGGATACATTTTTTGCATCGAAGCAATGGGACAACCGGGAAAGGAACCTGTGGTAATAGATGAGGTAGTTGCTGTTGTCGGCGCCAACACTATCCTGCTTTCTGATATTGAAGGTCTTTATATTCAGGAGCTTATGTCTGGAAGTTTAAAGGGATTTGAAACTAAATGTAATATTCTTGAAGAGCTTCTATTTCAAAAACTCTTACTCAATCAGGCAGAGCTTGACAGTGTTGAAATTACCGATAAGCAGGTTGATGCCGAACTTGATAGGAGAATGCGACTTTTTATCAGTCAGGCTGGTTCAAAGGAAAAGCTGGAAGAATATTTTGGCAAAACTATCCTTGAGATGAAAGAAGATCTTCGGGATAATATAAAACAAAATATGAAAATTCAGACAGTACAACAGAAGATAACAGAAAATGTAAAGGTTACACCTTCTGATGTATCGGAGTTTTATAAAAGTATCCCATCCGACAGCATGTTGCTTATTGGTGCAGAATATGAAATTGCACAGATAGTTGTAAAACCGGCAGTTACTGATGCGGAAATAGCCATCCTCTCAGATAAGCTTAACAAACTAAAAGATAGAATTAAAAAAGGTGATGATTTCGCTGTTCTTGCTAATCTTTATTCGGAAGATGAAAAGACAAATAAAAAAGGTGGCGAAACAGGGTTTGTAGGAAGAGGCGAACTTGAACCGGAAGTTGAAGCAGTTGCGTTCGGAATGAAAAAAAATGAAATATCTGAAATTATTAAATCTAAAAAAGGTTTTTTTATTATTCAGATGATTGAAAGAAGAGGCGAATTTGTCAATATCAGAAAAATAATGATGATGGCGAAACCATCCATAACTGAACTGTCAAAGTCAAAAACTCTTCTTGATAAAGTAAGGTCAGATATTATGAGTGACTCACTGACTTTTGAGAAAGCGGCAAAAAAATACTCTGATGATCAAACAAAAAACAATGGCGGAGTTTTAATTAACCCATACACAGGTACGGGAAGATTTGAAGCATCTGAGATTGACCCTGACCTTTTCTTTATTGTTGACAAAATGAAAGTGGGTGAGATCACTACTGCACTGCCTATGAAAACGGAAGATGGCGCTCCCGCCTACAGGATAATCTTTCTTAAAACAAGAACTGCCCCGCATAAGGCAAATCTTAATGAAGATTATCCCCGAATCCAAAGTATGACTTTACAGGCTAAACAAAAAAAGGAAATTAATAAGTGGATTAAAAAGAAATCTGCAAATACCTATATTAAAATAAACGATTCATTTAAAAAATGTAATCTTAAATTCGACTGGGGCAGCAAATAATAAAGAAATCTATATGAGC
>CAZELC010000336.1:0-3403 GCA_964512865.1 uncultured Bacteroidales bacterium | reverse complement strand
CACAGAGATATTATGTTTGCAAAACAAAGCATAAGCTAAAATTCTTAATTTATTTAGCGATAAATCTAATTATAAATTTAAACCTTATAGCTTATGCGGAGACAAATTACAAAAAAATCATTTAATGAGCAATCATTTTTTGTTGGAATTGATTATCACAAAAAAAGTTGGAAGGTGACTATCTTAGGAGAACAATATGAACATAAGACTATGAGCCAGAACCCAGATCCTGATTTGTTAGCCTCTTATCTTAATAAGAACTTTCCTGGAGGAAACTATTATGCGGTATATGAAGCAGGCTTTAGTGGATTTGAGTCATGTCGGAAATTGAATCAACTTGGTATTGATTGTATCGTTATCCATCCGGCTGATGTCCCAACAAGTCAGAAGGAAAAACTTCAAAAGACAGATAAAGCAGATAGTCGCAAATTGGCAAGAGCATTAAGAAGCAATGAGTTTGAAGCCATTCATGTACCTGAGCAGAAATTGGAAGCAGATCGGGCTTTGATACGTCAACGTTTTCGATTAGTAAAGGATGTAAGCAGAACAAAAAACAGAATAAAATCCTTACTTTTTCAATTTGGGATTATTATTCCAGAACGTTTTTCTGAGGCTCAAACTCGACATTGGTCAAAAGTTTATATTAACTGGCTAAAAGAACTCTCTGTAAATCATAAGAGCTTAAGGCTGGTTCTGGACAATTATATTTGTATAGGAGAAAGTCAAAGAAAAGAATTATTACTGGTCAATAAGCAGGTAAGGGAATTATCGCTAACCGAAGCTTATTATAACAGCTATAAGCTTCTACTAAGTATACCCGGTATTGGTTTAATGACAGCAATGACATTTTTGGTTCAAATAGGTGATGTCGGAAGATTTGTAACACTTGATGATCTATGTAATTATATAGGACTAGTGCCAAGGATGTATAGTTCTGGAGAAAAGATACAGACAGGTAAGATGATAAAACGAGGCAGAAAAGAACTGAAAATAATGTTAATAGAAGCATCTTGGGAGGCAATAAGAAAAGACCCCGCTTTAATGCTAAAGTTTAACGAGTTGGCTAAAAGGATGCATAAGAATAAAGCTATAATAAGAATCGCAAGAAAAATGTTAAGCAGAATGCGTTTTGTTATTAAAAATCAAGTGCAATACGAATTGAGTATAATAAAATAATTATTTTTACAAAAAGAACTTCAACACCTTGGAAAATTGGATGGGGGAACAAACGGTATTCAGTGATTGCAGCACCCATATAATGGGAAGACCGCTAAACAGAGATTACGTCCCCCTTCCTCTTTAAAATGAAAAATATTTTGCGGCAAAATTAAAGACCGCTGATAGAAGATTGATTAAAGAGGCTGTTTGAAGAATAAAAGTGAAAAAGATAAAGGTCGTTTCCTTTTCTCTTTTAAAAGCAAAGTTAGGTCAATACAAGAACCCGTCAAGGCTATATAAACTTCGCTTCGCTGCGGTCTTGACTGAACCTTGTATTGACCTGTAAACAGCATTTTAAAGAGAAAAAGATAAAAAAATTAATAATTTTGACTGAAAAATTTGTTTTTCAACATAGAAGAATCACTGAGGCTCGCAGAGAAAAAACTCTGTGTATCTCAATCACACCAAACTTTGGACGAAAGTACTCCGTGAACCTTCTCTGTGAAATAAAATATAACGAAACCTGATTATAACTTTTCTAAAGCAATAGTTCCATCTCAACCGCATAATCATACTGCAGATCTTCATGTAGAGTTGACAATGCTTTTTTAATCTTTTGAATCTGCCTGAAATACATATTGCCCAGCGTCTTGTTAAAATCAAGCGGCAATCCTGTTTTACGCATCTTTTTGCAGAAATATATCAGCAGCTCGACCTCAGTTTGCTTAGAGCCGGAATATTTAATGAATTTATTGGTGGTACGTAGTGCCTTACGAAGTGTTTTTTTTGCAAGATAAATCTGAGTTTTATTAAGATTTTCAAATTGCTCATCAACCAGTTGCTTAACAGAATTTATATAGGAGTTTTCGTCAGAAGCTTCAAATAAAAGATATGTGAGCAGTTCCTTGTTTTCTTTTTTATACTTTGCAAGATGCATGCATAATTCCATCAGCTGCTCCGGGTGCAGAGTGCTGATTTCAGCTTTTAATTCTTTAAGCGATGCACTTTTCATAAGGATATTTATTCTTCAATAATAGTTTTAACTCTTCCAACAACGCCGGATATAAGCCTTACTTTTATTCCATGCGGATGAAAAGGCGCACTTGTAAGTATATCTTTAACAATTCCTTCTGTTATTCTGCCTGAGCGCTGGTCTTCCTTTTTAACCACTCCTACTTCCATACCCACTTTTATTTCGCTTCTGTTTTGTCCGTCCATTTCTTTATTATATCCAACAAAGTAACGATTTTTATCATCATCTGTTCAAAAAAATAAAAAAAATTAAGAATCAGTTAATTATTATTGGATAATATAATATATTTGGTGAACTTTAATATGATTATGAACAGTTAATTATTTTTTATGAGTGAAGTGAAAGAAGTTAAAAAATTTGATAAAAGGCTTTTACCTGCTAAAATAATAGGGATAATATATTTCAGCTTATCAATTTATGGATTTTCCACCTGTCTGACGGGAAGTTTTTTTATGTTCATAACTCGTTTATTCAACAATAATAATGGCGAGTTCAACCAATTACCGGGATTGATAAGTTGGATTTTTACGCATTACTCAGAGATATTTTTATTTATTGCGTTATTTTGGGCTATTGTTTTCATAGGGGCCAGAAATCTTTTAAGGTTTAAAGAATGGGCGAGAAAATATATGATCTCTGTATTGGTTATCATGATCATATCAGCTTTTACTCCAATAATTATTTTGCTGTTTTTCAGCGGAGTTCCTTTAATAATATTTCTTTTCCTGTTGATTATATCATTAAATTTTGCTGTCCCGCATTGCATAGCTTTTTTCTTCCTGAACAAAGAAAACACTGAAGAAGCATTTGCTGATTATAATAACAATTAATTTCTAAGATCATCAAAATTTCTATCTACCTATTTTCAAATAATAACCTTTACGAAAATGAAACTAATAATATCTCTTCTTTTAATACTTCCGCTAACTGCCTTATGTCAAAAAAAAGATACTATAAGAACAGGAAAAATATCTATCGGTCTAAGCTTTTCACCTGATTATTGCTACAGATACCTGAGCGCTCAAGAATCTGCAAAGTGGATAGCTAACCACAGAGACTCAATAGAAAACCCAATGTTTGGTTATACTGCAGGAATAAACGCAGCTTACAGACTTAATAAAAGAATTACTTTTGAAGCAGGTTTTTTATTTTCCGACAGAGGGGAAAAATATACTTATGATTTTTCGAATGCTCATCCGATTAACCCTAATG
>CAZELC010000335.1:0-3407 GCA_964512865.1 uncultured Bacteroidales bacterium | reverse complement strand
AAACCATTAAATCATTTAAAATATGCTTTGGCGAATTAAACCGCACAACGCGTTATATACCATATTTTCCCATAATAAATTACTGAAACTCAAAAGAGCTTCCTGATAATCTTTAATATCAAACCCATCAACCATTCGCTCTGTTTCTCCTGTTATTCCGCCAACAGCAGAGTTTAACACAAGTTTTTCCAGAAGAGTATTTTACTCATCAACTGATGATAAATTTCAATCGTATCGTGTAATAAACATGTAAAAGTTTTGACGGAAAAAATATTGGCAGATTTTTCTTAACTTGTATTTTATTGCGCTGCTAAAATCTATCCTATTTTCTTGTTGGAAATAATTTAACTTGCTGATAAATTAATTGTCCAGATACTAATAGTATTTCTTTTCGAGAAGGTAGTTGCCGATATAATCAGAAGTTCCTTCTTCTATTGAACAGAAAGGAATATCGTAGCCTACAGAGCGAAGTTTATTAATTTTTGCTTCCGTAAAATACTGGTATTTATCTCTTATATCTATAGGTGTGTCAATAAATTCAATTTTCGGTTGCAACCGCATTGATTGGAATACATTTGTCACCAAATCAAGAAATGAACGTGCCTCTCCAGTTCCAAGATTATAAATGCCGCTTTGTTTTTGGTTTAGCAAAAAGAAAAGGCAAACTTTTACCACATCTTTAACATAAACAAAATCCCGAAGTTGCTTACCATCTTCAAAATCCGGATTATGCGAGCGGAAAAGTTTCATGCTTCCGGTTTCTTCAATTTGGTGATAGGAGTGAAAAACAACCGAAGCCATCCTGCCTTTATGATATTCGTTTGGACCATATACATTAAAAAACTTTAGTCCGGCCCAGAATGGCGGTTTTTCTGTTTGTTGTAATACCCAAATATCAAAGTTGTTCTTTGATTCGCCATAAGGGTTTAAAGGTTTCAAAAATGGAATAATTTCGTGATTGTCGTCGTAACCCTTTTCCCCAATTCCATAAGTAGCGGCTGAAGAAGCATAAACCAGAGGTATGCTGAATTCAGAACATTTATTCCACATTTGTTTACTGTAATTCAGGTTTAGCCTGTCAAAAATTTCTGTGTTAAACTCAGTTGTATCTGTTCTTGCTCCAATATGAAAAACAAAATCAACATCAGGATGTTTTTCGTCAAACCAGTTAAAAAACTCAAACCTGTCAACAAGTTCTAAATACTTTTTGCCGACAATATTTACGTTTTTTGAACCATTTGAAAAATCATCAACAAGAACAATATCTTTATAACCAGAGTTATTTAGTTTTGTTAAAAGACAACTTCCTATAAATCCTGCAGCACCGGTAATTACAATCATTTTCTGTTATGCATTAACTCCGTGACAATTTTTGTATTTTTTTCCACTTCCGCAAGGGCAAGGATCATTTCTGCCGACCTTTTTTTCGGCGATAACAGGTTGAGTTCTTTGCTGTTCACCTGTTCTCTGATTGCGTGCTGCTTCCATGCCATCATCTCTGGTGGTTTTCAACTTACTCATATCATTACGCTGTGGAGCATGCCCTTCTCTTACATCATTTGCATCCTGAAGCGGAAGATTACCTTTAACAAGGAATGAAATAATTTCTTTGTTGACCTTCTGAAGCATCCTTTTAAACAATTCGAATGATTCAAATTTGTAGATAAGTAAAGGGTCTTTCTGCTCATAAGTAGCATTTTGAACAGATTGTTTCAAATCATCAAGTTCTCTTAAATGGTCTTTCCATGCATCATCAATAATGGCAAGAGTGATACCTTTTTCGATGGCTACTATTACTTCTTTACCTTTAGATTCGTATGACTTTTTGAGGTTTGCCACGACATTGAGTACTTTGTGACCATCAGTAATCGGGATTGCAATATTTTCATATTTGCGCGAGTTATTTTCGAGCACATCACGGATAATCGGGAATGATTTATCAGCGATTATTTCTGATTTCTTTTTATAATATTTAAATGCCTGGTCATAAAGCAAGTCAGTAAGTTTTTCGGGATTCACCGAGAAGAAATCTTTTTCAGATATTTCAGGTTCGATGGCAAAGTTCTTTAAAAGTTCAAGTTTAAATCCTTCAAAATCTCTTTCATCCTGAAATTGCAATACTATTTGTTCACAAACATCATAAAACATATTTGCGATATCAATAGAGAGTTTATCTCCGAAAAGGGCATGACGACGTTTTGTATATATTACATCACGCTGAGAATTCATTACATCGTCATATTCGAGAAGACGTTTACGTATTCCGAAATTATTTTCTTCAACTTTCTTTTGAGCGCGTTCAATAGATTTGGTAATCATTGAATGTTGGATTACCTCACCTTCCTTCAGACCAAGTCTGTCCATAACACTTGCAATTCTTTCTGATCCGAAAAGGCGCATAAGATCATCTTCCAGACAAACAAAGAACTGTGATGAACCGGGATCACCCTGACGTCCTGAACGACCGCGTAACTGCCTGTCAACACGGCGGGATTCATGTCGCTCAGTTCCGATGATTGCCAAACCGCCAGCTTCTTTAACACCTTCTTTCAGCTTTATATCTGTACCACGACCGGCCATATTAGTTGCAATAGTAACAGTTCCGGCATATCCTGCTTCTGCAACAATATCAGCTTCGCGCTGATGCAATTTTGCGTTCAATACATTATGGCTAATCTTTCTTTGCTTAAGCATTCTGCTAAGTAATTCTGATATTTCCACAGAAGTAGTCCCAACAAGTACAGGGCGTCCACCATTAACTAGGTTTACTATTTCTTCAATTACGGCGTTGTATTTTTCACGTTTAGTTTTATAGACCAAATCTTCTTTATCTTTTCTGATTACAGGTCTGTTTGTCGGAATTACGACAACATCAAGTTTATAAATACTCCAGAATTCTCCTGCTTCGGTTTCGGCAGTACCGGTCATTCCTGAAAGTTTTTTATACATCCTGAAATAATTCTGAAGTGTGATTGTAGCATAAGTTTGAGTTGCGGCTTCAATCTTCACATTTTCTTTAGCTTCAAGTGCCTGATGTAAACCGTCTGAGTAACGTCTTCCATCAAGTATACGCCCTGTCTGCTCATCAACAATTTTAATTTTGTTGTCCATAACCACATACTCAACATCAATTTCAAACAGAGAATATGCTTTTAAAAGTTGTGTAACAGTGTGAACCCTATCTGATTTTACTTCATAATCCTGCAAAAGTTCATTTTTCTTTATCAGTTTGTCGGCATCACTGAGACTTGATTTAGAGATTTCTGCTATTTCACTACCTATATCCGGCAGGATAAAGAAATTTGGGTCATTCGTACCTGAAGTAATGAGGTCAATACCTTTTTCAGTAAGATCGACAGTGTTGTTTTTTTCATCAATAACAAAGAAAAGCTCATCATCAATAATAT
>CAZELC010000334.1:0-3414 GCA_964512865.1 uncultured Bacteroidales bacterium | reverse complement strand
TCTAAATTATTTATCAACAAATTAGTTAACATTTTTAATAGCACAACGGGTTAGTACAATTATATTTAATTGTAAGACGTAAATAATAAATGGAAAGAGAAACCCTTTTTATTGATGTAATTCTACCACTGCCTGTTCCCGGTTATTATACTTACCGCGTGCCTTACGAACTAAACAATTTTGTTAAAAAAGGGTTACGTGTTGTTGTGCAGTTTGGAAAGCAAAAACTTTACACTGCATTAATAGCAAAAATACATGATAATGTTCCCAAAAACTACGAAACTAAATATATACTCACAATTCTAGACGATGAACCTGTAATCAGTAATTTTCATTTTAAATTTTGGGACTGGATATGCGATTATTATATATGCCGTATCGGTGAGGTAATGAATGCCGCCTTGCCTTCGGCACTCAAACTTGAAAGTGAAAGTAAAATTGTGCTTAACCCTGATTATAATGGTGACCAATCAAATATCTCCGACAAGGAATACCTAATACTGGAAGCACTAATGCTCAGGAAAACAATAACCGTTACTGAGGCTTCGAAAATTCTCGACAGATTAAAAATAATTCCTGTTATTAAGACATTAATTGAAAAGGGTGTAGCAATACTTGAAGAAGAACTTGTTGACAAATATAAAGTTAAAACCGAGATTTATGTCAGGTTAGGTGTGAAGTATGTTGATAAAGAAGAAGAAATCAAAATTATATTCGACAAACTTGAAAAAAAAGCACCGAAACAGTTGGAAATGCTTATGTCATTTATCAACCTTTCCTATCACAAAAAAGAGATTACGCGAAGCGAACTTACCATGACAATTGACAAGTCGGCACCTCATCTGGCTGCACTTGTTAAGAAAGGAATACTTGAAACATACAGTAAAAGTATTTCAAGGCTTATAGATTATGAATCAATAACAAATGTTAATTCGATAATACTCAGTAATGAGCAGCAAAAGACGATTGACTCAATAAAAGAACAGTTTAAGGAAAAGCAAGTTGTTTTGCTTCATGGCATTACATCCAGCGGAAAGACAGAAATTTACATAAAACTAATTTCCGAAACTATTGCCGAAGGTAAGCAGGTGCTTTTTCTTTTACCAGAGATTGCTCTGACAGCACAAATAATAAATCGTCTCAGGAAATATTTTGGGAATAAGGTAGGCATTTACCACTCAAAACAACCTGATAAGGAACGTGTTGAAATATGGAATAATATCCTTAATCGTGAAACAGATATAAGCAATAAAAATAATATTCAAATTATTCTTGGTGCTCGCTCAGCAGTTTTTCTTCCTTATACGAATCTAGGACTTGTGATAGTTGACGAGGAGCATGATAGTTCTTTCAAGCAATCTGAGCCTGCACCACGTTATAATGGTAGAGATTGTGCCATTTATCTGGCTCATATTCATGGTGCAAAAACTCTTCTTGGCTCGGCAACACCTTCTGTGGAAAGCTATTTCAACGCACATTCCGGGAAATATGGCTTCGCAGGACTTTTCAGCCGCTATGGTGATATTCGTCTGCCTGAAGTTCTGGTTGCCGATGTAAAAGAAGAAACAAAAAAGAAAAGGATGAAGTCACACTTCACTCCTCTCCTTATCGAAAGTATAACAGAAGCTCTTTTAAATGGTGAGCAGGTATTATTATTTCAGAACCGAAGGGGTTTTTCACTTTATCTGGAATGCAGTAATTGCAATTGGGTTCCTCAATGTCGTAACTGCGATGTTTCGCTTATATATCATAAAAAGCAGAACCAGCTCCGATGCCATTACTGCGGTTACTCAGTTAAAATTCCCGAAAAATGCCCCGCCTGCGGAAGTACAGCAGTTTTAATGAAAGGATTCGGCACAGAAAAAATAGAAGAAGAACTGGCTGTTTTCTTTCCAAATGCGGTCATTTCTAGAATGGATCTCGATACCACAAGAACAAAGAACTCATATCAGAAAATAATAAACGATTTTGAGGATAGAAAGGTTGATATTCTTGTCGGTACTCAGATGGTAACAAAGAGCCTCGATTTTGATAATGTTTCAGTTGTAGGAGTTTTAAATGCAGACAGTATTTTGAAGTTTCCAGAATTTCGTTCTTTTGAAAGAGGGTTTCAGCTACTTGCGCAGGTCAGCGGAAGAGCCGGCAGGAAAAACAAAAGAGGTAAAGTTGTAATTCAAACTTATGACCCTTTCCACTCAGTTATTAGGTATGTAATTGATAATAATTATACTGAAATGTATAACTCACAAATTATTGAGAGGAAAAGCTTCAAATACCCTCCCTTTTATCGTTTGATAAAGCTCACCATTAAACACAGAAACGAAGAAACCTTGAATCTTGCAGCTTCAGAAATTGCAAAAGAATTAAGAAAATTATTTCCGGATAAAGTTCTCGGACCTGAATTTCCGTTCATTTCAAGAATAAAAAACATGTATTTAAAGAACATAATGATCAAACTTGAAAAAAGTCTGAATTATAAAGAAACGAAAGAAGTAGTCGTTAAGCTGACTGAAAAGTTTTCTTTTATTGATAAATACAAGGGAATCAAGATTGCTGTTGATGTAGACCCACAATAATAATTACAAAATACAATTGCTTTATTAGTTATTTTAAACATCATCTGCTCCACACATACATGTTTAAGAGATTTTCGAGGTTATTAATAATCAATGAATTACTACAAATGTTTTTGTAGAAGTTTATATTTATTCTTAACAATAAGAAACCGAATAAAATCACAATTTTATATAATAGGACAGATATACTTTTGTCAATTATTTCTAAGGAATATCATCTATCAAATCTTTTTCTGACTCCCAATTTATTTTTGTTTTGATAAGCATTCTTTTATATCTGTACTAACCAAGATATCTTAAGAATAATTAATTATTAAGCTTTGATAAGGATTTTGCCAATAATAAAATATTTCTTAACAACCTCTAAAATTCAGATAATAAAATTTAAAAAACAACAATCTTTGAATAAAAAAATATATAGCTTTGCATAAAATTAAGTTTTATGAAAACAAAACATATTGAACATATTGGTATTGCGGTGAAAAACCTTGATGAAAGCATAAAATACTATGAAAGCATACTTGGTTTAAAATGTTATGCCATTGAAGAAGTTAAAGAACAAAAAGTAAAAACAGCATTTTTTTTAGTTGGTCAGACAAAAATTGAGCTTTTAGAATCAACAGACACTGAAGGACCAATAGGAAAATTCATTGAGAAAAAAGGTGAAGGAATTCATCATTTGGCTTTTGCTGTTGAAGGACTTGAAGATGCTCTTTCAGAAACTGAAGCCAAAGGTATTCAGTTGATTGATAAAACGCCGCGAAAAGGCGCAGAAGGTTTAAGTATTGCTTTTTTACATCCAAAATCTACCGATGGTATTTTAGTAGAGCTTTGTCAA
>CAZELC010000333.1:0-3423 GCA_964512865.1 uncultured Bacteroidales bacterium | reverse complement strand
AACACCTCCTGTTTTAAATGATTAATTATAATACTGTTTATTAAAAAATATTTTGAGGCTCAATTTAAGCATGCTTTCTTATTAACTTAAAAACTTATTGTTTTTATTTTCAAACATGTCTACTTGAAAAATTGTTCAATTGTTAAATTTACGACCGAATAGTTTTAAATGCAAGTTTTTTAGATAATGATTTGATAATTGTGATAACAATCACAAATTCAATTAATAAATAAGTATTAAATAATTAGAAATAAATTACACTTTTGATATTACATTTGTGAAAATTATATTAATAAAATGAAGTTTGTTCAAATTGCTGTTTTCAATTATCCTCATGAAATGTATATCCTTAAAAGTAAACTCGAAAGCGAAGGAATTATATGTAATGAGTTAGATATTAATACCGTTTCGGCAAATCCATTTCTTTCAAACGCTATTGGTGGAGTAAAACTAATGGTAAGGGAAGAAGATGCCGAAAGAGCAATAGATATAATGAATAGTTTTTACAATGATTCTCCAAAAGAGTTAAATGGCATTTTAAAAACAGAAATTGAAGATGATAATTTAAATCAAAAATCGAAAAACCTGAACCAAATCAGATTGCTGATATTAATTGCCGCTATTATAATTGCCTTTGGAATTATCTCAGCCTTTGCATTTTCCTAAAATCCGGATTTTACAATTTTTGTGGAATACATATTATCATTTGAAGAAATAGTCACCATATATACTCCATCTGGCAAATCAGAAATATCAAATTTTCTGTCAAATCTGCCGGAAAACCTGTTGAAATAATCGACAATAACATTTTGTCCCAATGAATTAAAGACATTTATCTTAATATTCTGGATTTCTTCAGTATAGAATGAAAC
The DNA here is from genome assembly GCA_964512865.1 of uncultured Bacteroidales bacterium. GTDB lineage: Bacteria > Bacteroidota > Bacteroidia > Bacteroidales > CAIWKO01 > CAZELC01. The sequence goes on along the minus strand of CAZELC010000333.1, from coordinate 2,551 downwards.
GTTAAAACTTTCCCTTGAAGGGTTCGGATATATAGATATTTCTCCAAGATCCTTATTGAATTCAGGAATAAAACTGGTTGTTGTATACATGATTTCAAAACCGTCACCTCTGATCTCATTATCATTTGATTTGAACCACACCTGAGCATTTGCAGAATTACATACTACATGATGAGGAACGGAATCACCGTTAAACTCAACAATAGTATAATTATTCACAATGTCTTTAATCCTCACATAATCATCGGGGGCAAGATTAAAATCATTGAAGTGAAAATTAATTGAAGCGGCTCCTGCCGGTGCAATATTCCAACGGCAAAAGGAATTTCTGTTATATTTTTTATTTCCGCTTCCATCTGTAAAAGTGCCCGTTTGAGCAGTAAGATTGCTTACACCTGAACAAAAAACAGGAATTGTCGATTTATAACCAATCAACCATCCGGCTCCGGTTGTATCTGAATCAGTTTTAAACCTGATAAGTACTTTGCTTTTTGTTGAAGATATATCAGCCGGTAATGTGTTTCCTGAATATGCTCCAAGTAATGGCGATGAAAGTGAAGGGCCATTATATATATACAAACTGTCATGATCATTTTGAGTATCAAATTTCAAAAATTCAATATTTATTTTAGACACAGAATCTGAAGGTGCAATTAACCACATGCAATCAAGATTATTTGCATAGTTATAAATCGGACCGCTCCCGTCATCAATTGTACCGCTCGGCATATTAAGAACTTTGGTGCCACTGCAATAATAAGGATAAGTATAATTAACTGTGTCAGGGAACATATTTACTATCAGTTCCTGCCGAAGATTAAAATCTGAACCACCTGGATTTAGCCCGTCAAGATTAAAATAATTATCAAAAGAGCCACTCCAGCCCCAATTAAAATGGAAAAAAGTTGTATCAGAATAACCATCGCAAACAAAAGCATGACCAGAGACATAAATAGTATCGCTCCAACCTGCATAATAAATAGGCATATTTCGGTTAAGATGACTAAGAACTATCTGTTTCCATTTCAGATGAACAGTTGTATCACGGTACATATATTGAGTTTCAGGAGAATATTTAAAATAGGTTCTAAGAGAATAAGCGGCTTTATGATTATACATCCCAGAGCCATTTGGTCCATATTTAAGATCAACTGACACACCTAAATGATAAAGCAGAATAGCCAGTGAGCTGTCATAACTAGTAAGCTGCGAAGGCATTTCATCCCAATTATATGTCGTTCCCGCATAATTTGCTGATTGTGTTCCATAAGTAGAATCAAGATATGAATAAGAACCAACGCCATTAAGCGGCCATCTGTAATAATTCATCACCTGTCCCATTGCTGTAGGCACACAACCTGCGTAAGCTCTCTTGCCAGGGCCGGCATTATCTTCCGGGCATCTTCCATTGTAATATTTATCCTGATTCCATTTCGAAGTCAATAATGGCGCAACGGATGTAATTGTTAACTTATAAGCAGTATTATTTCCATTATAATTAAGGTATTTATTCCATACATTATCGACCTCAGGTGAAGCAACAAATCCATTATCATAAGATAAATTTATCTGCTTTTCAAATTCATTCATCCAATAAATAAAAGCAGGAGGTTGATTTTCGGTAATATATACACCTTCGTTGGAGTAACCAATTACAGGCATTGTCGACCGATTAGCCGAAACCATCACATAACCTGAATCATTTATATCAAACACAAAATACAATAGTCTGCCATTTTTTTTAACAGGAAAGGTGTTTGTAATTTTAATATCCTTTAAGTCTTTTTTATTTTTAGTGTATAAACATTTTTCATGAAAGAAATTCACAGCTACAGTTTTGGCGGTATTGATATCGACTTTCTGAGCAAGAATAAAAGCTGGCAATGTAATTATAACAAAAAGCAGTAATGTTATTTTCTTCATATTAAATATTATTAAAAAAAAACGCCATCAGAATTAATGATGGCGTTAAAATTATTAAAAATTTTATTATTCTATAACAATTTTTTTGCTGGCAACACCAAGGTCGCTTGTAATTTTCAATACATAAATTCCTTTCGGGAAAGAAGAAATATTAATTGAACCCTTGAAAATATCAATACTATAATCAACAGATTCCGAATACATAATCTGTCCGGTGATATTAACAAGGTCAATCTTCATATTTTGCTCGTGTTCTGCATTGAAAGAAATATTTAGAACATCTTTAGCAGGGTTAGGATAGACAAGCAGGTTGTTAATTCCGGTGCTTGATTCATCAACACCTGATGGAATAGACGAATATGTAATTGCCCAGCCATCTTCAGTAGGTGATGAAGAAAGTGTTTTAAACATAACCAAAACGTTACTGGAATTGCAGACAACATCAGCAGGTATGCTTGTACCGAAAAGACCTGATTCAAAAATAGTCCCGTTAGAAAAATCAGTAATTTTAACAAAATCTCCTGATGCAACCCTGAAATTATCAAAATGTATTATTATGCTACTGACATTGCTTGGATTTATATTCCACCTGCATAAAGTGTTAGCGTGATATTTATAATTACTGCTT
>CAZELC010000332.1:0-3428 GCA_964512865.1 uncultured Bacteroidales bacterium | reverse complement strand
ACCAAGTTTAATATTCCATTTTCATTGTCAATTTGCTGTGTCGTTGTCTTTTCTCCGCTTGTGCATAACGTTCTCGGGCTTGGTTTTCGGGCGGCTGCCGGAGGCAGCTGGTTAAAACCTTGTCCGAGTTAATAATATTTTTTTTGTCTGTTCATAATTCTTCTTACTAAAAAACGCCTGAAACCAAACCCGTGTTAGCGGGTCGGTGTTATTTTTCCTCTTTACTTTCAATTAGTTCTTTTAGCTTCTCTTTGCTAGGAAGTACTGTCTGATATTTACTTGCAAATATTTGTTCGTTATTTTCGGGGAGAGTGTATTGTACAACAGCTTCACTTTTGTCCTGACAAAGTATTAATCCAATAGTTCTGTTTTCATCTGAAAGTCGCATTTCTCTGTCATAATAGTTTACATACATTTGAATCTGTCCAATGTCCTGATGTTTTAACTCTCCTATTTTAAGGTCAATAAGCACAAATGATTTTAGAATACGATTATAAAAAACCAAGTCAATATAAAAGTTCTTTTCTTCGAATGTTATTCTTTTCTGCCGTGCTACAAATGTAAATCCTGTGCCAAGTTCCAGAAGAAAGGTTTCTAGTTTATCTATTAATTTTTGTTCTAAATCACTTTCGGAATATTCTGATTTTTCTGGTAGTCCAATAAACTCGAGCACATAAGGATCTTTTATAGCGTCTTGTGGTTTTTTAATGACAAGTCCTTGTTCAGACAGTTTTAAAATACTTTCTTTGCTTCGACTTAAAGCTAATCTTGTGTAAAGAGCACTGTCATACTGTCTTTGTAGTTCACGCAAACTCCAATTGTTTTTAGTGCATTCAATTTCATAAAATTTTCTTTCGTTTTCATCTTCAATACGCATTAGCTTTAGGTAGTGTGACCAGCTAAGATTAAAACGATTCTGGTGTTGTTTTTTTACTAAAACAGATTTCCGAAACACTGTCTCGGAAAAGTGTAATTGATATGTAAGATAAAATTTCCGCATATTACTCAAATTATCTTCTGAAAAACCTTTTCCGAATTCTTTTGTCAATTTGTTTGACAACTCTTTTAAGATTTGTTTTCCATATTCAGCGCGTTCTTTGCCGTTCTGTTCTTCATCAACAATTAGTTTCCCTATTTCAAAATAGGTTTCCACCATAGTCGTATTAACAGTTTGCACGACTCTATCCTTTGCTGTTTTTAAAATATCCGAGATTCTTGAATAAAAATCTGAGTCTGGTCTACTAAGTTTTGGCATAATTAAATTTGTTTTTCTCAAAGATAATTCATTTTCCAAATGTTATGATCTTTTTCAACACTGCCCGCTAACGGTCGAGGCTTGCTTTTCGGCGGCGGAATTAAAAGGACTTTCCTGTCCACGAACACGCCCGCTTGATAAAAGACGGAACTGTCGGAAAACCCCGCCCCGCCGCTGAAAGCAAGCCTTTGTTACCAGTAGTGCTATTCGATTGTCTGTGTCGTTGTGTCCTTTGCTTTGTCGTAATTCTCAACTGTTTTGACTAACGTGTCAGAATGCTTGAATATATCGTCTAATGAACTTATCTCGGTTTTAGATTCTTTTTTCTGCTCGTCAAATAGGCCAATATATTTCTTTGTGCCATTCAAATACAGCCTACATATTGATTTGCGATTGTTGTCGTCAAGTAAGATGGCAAAATATGATTGTGCGTCTCTATAAGTAATACGAGTGGAATTGATTTTTTGACGCAAAATTGCTTTTACTATTAAATAGCTTTCTAATTCATCTTCAGTAGTCACTATTTTTGTCTCATCAACTTTTTCTTGTTCGCTTGCCTGGGCGGCTTCTTGTTCTTTTGCAGCCTCATCCTCCTTTGTTAAAGCAGTCTTGAGTCTTTCCGTGATTAAGTCACTTATATATTGCTGCACGGATTTCTTGGTCAGGTTTGTAAACTGCTCTAATACTTTTACAGAGATATTACTTGGATAAACTTGTTTGGCAAAGTACTTTACAAATTCAGCCGAAGGATTCAAAAGTTCTTGTTGAAGCAATTGCTTCAACTCATTCATATATTTCAATTCGCTTGCGGTATTAACTATGCTTTCCGCATTAAAGATTGTTTTATGAAACTTTTTAAGTTCTTCAATTTGATTGTCCTTAATTTCCGCAATATTAAATTCAAGAAATGGTTTCTCGTCCATTTTATTTGGTTCTACTAAGTCAGAATAGAACCGATACACAATACCATTAGTCAGGAGACCAAATTTAGCCTTAGAAACATGGAAATAACGCAGCAATTGTCCGTCATGTAGGTTTAAGTCTTGCGCCCAGTGCTTGCACTCAACCAAAATTGTCGGAGTACCCTCTCTGAAAATTGCGTAGTCAATTTTCTCGCCTTTCTTTAATCCAATGTCGGCAACAAATTCAGGAACTACTTCAAGGGGATTAAAAACGTCATAGCCTAACGCCTGTATAAATGGCATGATAAAAGCATTCTTTGTTGCCTCTTCTGTCTGAATTTGGTCTTTGAGTTTAATAACTCTGTCTCCAATTTGCTTGATTAAGTCTTTAAAATCCATATTTCTTTTTTTTACTTGTTAATAATTATTTGATTTTTCAAAGATAATATTTTATTGGGGTGTCCTCACAGCATTACTGGTAACGTTCTCGGGCTTGGTTTTCGGGCGGCTGCCGTAGGCAGCTGGTTAAAACCTTGTCCGAGTGATTAATTTATTTTTTTTTGTCTTTTCATAATTCTTCTTGCTAAAAAGCGCCTGAAACCAAACCCGTGTTAGCGGTTCGGTTTAATTATTCATTTTAAACATAAATCATGTGTCCGCGTAATTAATAAGCGAACTCATAGCTTTTACCCCAGTTGTCATTGAGCTTTAATAGTACTTTATAATTGTTGTCAAGCGGATATTTAATTTTCCATCGATTAATTATTGTTTCGAGAGTTTTCTTGTCACTGTCGATAAATGCGATTGTGCCTTTGGCGTAATAATACCAAGTCTTACCGTCAGTGCCGCCAAAACATTTATAAAATACAGAGTAAGTCTTGCGGAAATATTTTTTAGCCGAAGAATAATTTCCTGCGAGTGCAAACATTTGTCCGGCATGCCAATTTAACGATTGTCGGCTTTTTATGTTATTATTATTGTCTAAATACGAAGTAATAAGATTTGCGGCTTCAATATATTTTTTGTCGGCGCACAATTTACGCCAGCAGCAAGTGTCAGAGTCGAAGGAAATTTGCGAGTAATAAATATAAGGATTTGTCGAAACGTTTTTGTCTTGCGAAAAACAGTCAAGGGTAAAAGTAATTAAAAGAATTACAAAAGTTATTTTCATTATTTAAGTCTTTTGTCCAGCGAATTGTCTTTTCAAAAACTGACCGCTAACGTTTTCGGGCTTTGCGTTCGGGCGGGTTTCGGAGCACAAAGTTTCAATT
>CAZELC010000331.1:0-3460 GCA_964512865.1 uncultured Bacteroidales bacterium | reverse complement strand
AACCAATTAATCATCTTAAATTTGCTCTCGCATGTTAATAGCACAACGGGTTAATGATATAATTTGAGTATTTATCTCTCTGTGAAGCTTTGTGAACCTCCGGGAACCTCAGTGTAAAAGAAAACAGTCAGGATTAAAATCTAAAATAAATTGGTGAATTTTATTAATTTCTCGGAGTCGATAAAATTCTTGAATCTAAGGGAAAGGATATAATGACTTTATAATTAATACAATTTGAAAATTTGAAGATGTATTAATTTGAAAATTTTATAATGTGAGTTATTGATAACCGGAATATTTTGCGAATTGTTAATTTTAAAGAAAATACTTGTAGAAAATATTAATAATTGAAACCTCACAGAAATGTGGGGTTTTTTGCTTGGGTATTTCACAGTACACGGAGAAATGCTCGGAAATTTATAGCGAACTGCTAATTTGAGAAAGCCTCTTTTTAATTCTGTTTGTATAGTTTAATGGAATTAAAAACGCTATTGTTCATCGATAATGCGACAATATAGATCCCTCCCGACATTGTTTCATTTGTTGCGAAAAGATAAGTATTTATTCCTTTCATTGATTCAACTATCCTTGTGCAAACATACCTTCCGTCGCCTGAGTACATATCCATCCTTACAGAGCAATCATTATTAACACTGTAAACAATATTAAAATAACTTGTAAAAGGATTGGGATAAACAGAAATCAATTGAAAATTATTTTGTTCGTCGCCCAAAAGCTTCACCATCTCAATTTTTGAATAAGAAAACTTCCCGTTAAAGTCAGTTTGTTTCAGGCGGTAATAAATGTAGTTATTTGGGAAATCAGAAATATTTCCATCAAGATAATTATAAGAAATTGTCTTATTGCTGTTCCCGGCTCCTTTTACTGTTCCCAGATCTTCAAAAACTTTGCAGTCCGGTGATCTTTCAATTGTAAAATAATCATTATTTAATTCAGATGCAGTGTTCCACGATAAAAGCACACTGTTATTATTTTGAAGCTGCGCATTAAATGAAACTAACGAAACGGGCAGAGGGTTTTCTTTTTTACTTGTAAGAGTAAAAATATTAAAGCTGTTTAGCCCATTGACGCTTACATATTTTGCCCCTTCTACAGGGTTAACTATACTTTTGTTTCCAAAAGCCTGCCATGAACCTGCATCAGATTTTTCGGCAATAATAATATTGTTTTCTGCATCAATTGTTCCGGTCATTGATAAATCATAGTAAAGAATAATGTCAAAATTATAGCCGCTGCCACCATCGGCAGAAAAGTCCCAGTATGCATTGCAGGCTGAGCCTGTATATGAAATATTTGCGTCCCAAACTGAGTTCATATCCGGAGGATATTTACCTGAAAAGTATTTTAATTCAATTGAATTTGGCAAAATACCCCCGTTTTTGTGCCATATTATCGTTGCGACTTTCATTTTTCCGGCATATATGTCAGTAGTAGAATTATCTGCAATATTTCCGCTTACAGTTGCCAAAGGAGGTTCAATATTTGGTGCAAACTCATAAGCGCCTATACATGTACCGTCATTATTAACTGAGTTTCTTCTATTTCCGAAAATATCCTCGTCAATATTACTTATTTTACAACCATTACCATATAGATTCCATGTACTGTTATAATCAACGTCAGGTAAAAGGTTATTATATGATGTGAAGCAAGGATCTGCAAATACAGAACGCCGGTCTTTAAGCGTTGCACTGCGCCATTCCTCCATTGATTTCTGGTTTTTACCGTTAATAAATCCGACAAATCCATTATTGTCGGAAACAAAATAGCAATTATATTTTAACTGGTTTAATTGTGTGAGATTACTTTCGTTGTAGTAAAAGGCATAAGCTTTTATATTTTGTTTGGTCATAATATTTGAAAAAATATTATTTGCTATTTCGAAACTACTGACTTGTTTACCAACGTTATTGCCAATATACAAACAGGAAGAAACTGCACTGTTTTGCTGGTTGTTTCCTGTGAGGTAAATACTGTTATAATATAGTTTTACTGATGAAGTATTATTTGATGATGCATCTCTGAATCTGACTCCGCAAATTGCATCTTTACTGAGGTCATCATAACCTTTGTTGCTTGAAAGGTCGGAGATAGCATTATTATCAATTAAAACATTCCCAAACTGATAGCTACCCTGATTGAATTCTATTCCACCGACTCCGAAAGTTTCAGCTCCGGTATATCTAATTCCTGTTATTATATTTCCTTTGATTCTGTTATTTGATCCTTTGAGAGAATTTATTAGAATCCCGCAATTATTGTAATATAGATTTGAATACTGTGGAGTGGAATAGTCAGCCACTAAACTGCGGATATTTTTAATTGTATTATTTGAAACCAGAATATCGCTTACATTATGTAAAAAAATTCCTGCAAACCCAATATATTCATCTTGATTTTCAGCTCCGAAAACATTTTTTTCAATCACAAGCCTGTCAGTACTGTTTGTACCACCGGCACACCAAAAACCAAAATGACCTTTTGTAAAAACATTATTTATCACTTTGAGGTCATCATTATCCGAACCGCTACCAGCTGAAAGATCATAAGATATTCTGGTATTATTACCTGCATATATTCCATAAGATGTTTCCCTCTCATTTGGTTTACATCCGCTGATAATATTACAGTTTTTTATTGTAATATTAATACACCCTTTTTCAGGGCCGTTGCTTGCAATCCAAATTACGGCAGTATTATCAGATGTTGAATTGTTCTTTAAAGTCAGGTTTCGTGATGTTGACCCGTCAAAAGAGCCATTAATAATCAAGTCGTCAGTTCCGTTAAGTTTGAATACTGATACTGAAGAACATTCAATTGTTTTATTGACTCCTTTGTCGGGTTTTATTGTAATGATATTTGAGCTGCTAGTGCCATTAATATCCTGAATAATTATTGGGAAATTTTCTGATGATGAAGAATATGAGGATGATATAAGAAAAGTCACCGGCCCATTTATATTACTGTTTCCGATTGCAGCAAATGCTTTAGTAAGTGATGTGTAATTACAGCCTGAGTTGCCAATAGTATATATACCTGAAGGGAATATTGTATTTGTATCTGCAACAACAGATTTAAATTTTTTTTGAATAAAAACTATAACGCTTAAAACGACAAATCCGGCAATGACAGAAAGTACAAAAAACTTTAAAAATCTGTTTTTTAATAAGAAACGGTTGTGGTAGTTTTCGTTCATGGTGATTTTATTTTGGTTACTGATAGTCTTTTTTCAAATATAATTAAAAACAATCTTCAATGCAAATAATTTAATATTGAAAATGACTTATACAAATATCAGGTTTTTTAAAAAAGTTTGCTAAAATTCAATAAATTTGCAAAAATTTTCAATTAGTATAAAAACAAAATTTTATGGCAACAACAGCAGATTTCAGAAACGGACTTTGTATTGAGTTCAACAATGAATTATACACAATTGTTG
>CAZELC010000330.1:0-3473 GCA_964512865.1 uncultured Bacteroidales bacterium | reverse complement strand
TCTTTCGATTTAGGATTGAAAAAACAATGATTAATCAGTTTATTTCGCCAATTAAAGTTGCAGAAGTACAACCCGTAATTTTTACATTAATATATTGTCCGACACAATTGCTATCATTAGGGAATATAACAACTTTATTTTGACTTGTCCTTCCTGAGAATTTCTCTTTTGATCTTTTTGAAACACTGTCAACAAGTACTCTAAAGGTTTTACCTATATCTTTTAAATTACTTTCATTTGAAAGTTTTTGCTGCATTTCAATTACTTCATTAAGTCTTTTTGTTTTGACCGACTCCTCGATATCATCACGGAATTTTTTTGCTGCTGTGGTGTCAGGTCTTTCAGAATATTTAAACATAAAGGCATAGTCATAACCGACAAGCTTCATTATTTCAAGAGTTTGTTTATGATCCTCTTCTGTCTCTGATGAAAATCCACAGATAATATCAGTAGAAAAACCACAATCGGGAATATATTTCTTAAATGTTGAAACCCTGTCAAGATAATATTCACGAGTGTATTTTCTGTTCATCATCTTTAAAATTCTGTTACTTCCTGATTGTAAAGGAAGATGTATCGATCTGCAAATATTTTCATATTTTGCAATACAGTGAATCAGTTTTTCAGAAATATCTTTCGGGTGTGATGTAGCAAAACGAACTCTTAACTCAGGACTAATCAAAGCGACTTTTTCAATAATTTCGGAAAAATCAATATTATGTAAGCCATCTTCAAATGAATATGAATTTACATTCTGACCAAGCAAAGTAATCTCTCTGTAGCCTTCACTGAATAGTTTTTTTGCTTCATTTAATATTGTGTCCGGGTTTCGACTACGTTCTTTACCTCTTGTAAATGGCACAACGCAGTAGGCACAGAAATTTTCGCATCCGCGCATTATTGAAATAAATGCAGAAACTCCATTTGAATCAATTCTTACAGGATTTATATCAGCATAAGTTTCATCAGAAGATAACAGTACATTAATAGAGTAATCACCTGATCTGGCATTATTTATAAGTGTTGGTAAATCACGGTAAGAATCAGGTCCTGCAACAATGTCGACTATATTATCTTCAAAAAGCTTGTCTTTCAACCTTTCGGCCATACACCCAAGTAAACCTATCAGAAAGCTCTTCTTCTTTTTCTTAAGTGCTTTAAGATGCTTAAGTCGGTTAATTATACGTTGCTCTGCATGCTCTCTAATTGAACAAGTATTTAAAAAAATTATATCTGAATTTTCTGGGCTGCTTGTTTCAGTAAACCCATTTGACACCAGAATAGATGCAACGATTTCACTATCAGAGAAATTCATCTGGCATCCATAAGTTTCAATGAAAAAAGATTGTTGTGATTTTTTTGTCATAATTTTTACATTGGCAAAATTATGTTTTTTTAGGGATTTTTTGAAGCTCGGGAAAAGAAATTTTAATTTGACTTATTGTTTAAAACATTTAATTTCCTTCAAAAAAACAATGAAAAACAATACCATTACAAACATTGACAAATTTAATAATTATTGCACGGTTTTGCTAAAACATGTTAATTACTATCTGAAATAAATTGAAAATTTAGTTGTATATTAATCTTTTTATTGCTTTAATTTGCAAAATTTTAATTCATTTATATTCGGAAAAGATGGCTAAGAACCTTGTAATTGTTGAGTCCCCTGCTAAAGCAAAAACTATTGAAGGCTTTTTGGGAAAAGAATTTTTGGTCAAATCATGCTTTGGTCATATCAGGGATCTTTCCAAAAAAAACCTTAGTATTGATATAGAAAAAGGTTTTATACCGAACTATGAAGTTCCTGTTGACAAGAAAAAAATAATTACCGAGCTTAAAAAAGAATCTGATACATCTGATTTTGTATGGCTTGCCTCCGATGAGGACCGTGAAGGAGAAGCAATATCATGGCATTTATCAGAAGTATTAAAGATTGATGAAAAAAAATCAAAAAGGATTGTCTTTCACGAAATTACTAAAAATGCTATACTTGAGGCAATAAAAAAGCCCAGAACGATAAATAAAAATCTTGTTGATGCTCAACAGGCAAGGCGTGTGCTCGACAGGCTTGTCGGGTATGAATTATCTCCTGTTTTATGGAAAAAAGTAAAACCGGCACTTTCTGCCGGACGAGTTCAGTCAGTTGCGGTAAGATTAATTGTTGAAAGAGAAAATGAAATTAAAAGCTTTAATACCAGTTCTTTCTATAAGGTATTAGCTAATTTTATGATAAACAAAGGTAAAGAGCAGTATTTTCTCAAAGCCGAGCTATCTGTGAAATTTAAGACAAAAGCAGAAGCAATGAGTTTTTTGGAAAAATGTAAAAATGCCGAATTTTCTATTAGCGATATTGAAACAAAACCGGCTAAAAAATCTCCTGCTCCTCCTTTTACAACTTCTACATTACAGCAGGAAGCAAGCAGGAAGCTTGGTTTTTCGGTTGCCAAAACAATGCTGGTTGCACAGCAGTTATATGAGGCCGGAAAGATAACATATATGAGAACCGACTCAGTCAATCTTTCAGAAATGGCTTTGAATATGGCTAAAAATGAGATAACAGCTCTTTATGGTGATAAATTTGTAAAAATCAGGAATTACGTAACAAAATCCAAAGGGGCACAGGAAGCTCATGAAGCAATAAGGCCAACATTTTTGAATAACTCTTCGATAAAAGGAACAAATGATCAAAAGAAATTATATGAGCTGATTTGGAAAAGAACTGTAGCATCTCAAATGAGTGATGCTCAGATTGAAAAGACAAATGTTACTATCATTGGTTCTGGCTTAAAAGATAAATTTGTTGCTGTTGGCGAAGTGCTTAAATTTGAAGGGTTTCTTAAAGTATATCTTGAATCTACTGATGATGAAGATGATGATTTAAAAGAAGGTGTTCTTCCACCCGTGAAATCAGGCGATAAATTATCTTTTGAAGAAATTACGGCTACCGAAAGATTTACACAGCAACCACCAAGATATACAGAAGCCAGCCTGGTTAAAAAGCTTGAAGAACTTGGTATTGGAAGACCATCTACTTATGCTCCAACAATTTCAACTATTCAGAAAAGGGAATATGTTGTAAATGAAACCAGAGAGGGCTCAAAAAGAAATTATAGTATTATCATTCTCAAGGAAAATATAATTAAGGAAGAGCAGAAATCTGAAAATACCGGATATGAAAAATCCAAGCTTTTTCCTACTGATATTGGTACACTTGTAAATAACTTCCTTATACAGTATTTTGATAATATAATGGATTATAATTTTACTGCAAGTGTTGAAAAAGAATTTGACGAAGTTGCTCAGGGTAAAAAACAATGGAACCTGATGATTAAGGAGTTTTATAAACCCTTTCATAATCAGGTAATTAAAACTCTTGAAGAATCAAAAAAAGTTAGCGGAGAAAAGCTACTTGGGAAAGACCCTGTCAGCGGAAAAAATGTTTATGTTAAAATAGGTCGCTTTGGTCCTAT
>CAZELC010000329.1:0-3508 GCA_964512865.1 uncultured Bacteroidales bacterium | reverse complement strand
CATGAATAAACCGGTATCGTATCGGTATAAAAAAACCTCTGTATGATTACAGAGGTTTTTAGGATAATTAAATAGCTAGTTATTTCGTAATAGTTACTTTTTTTATGATAGTAGATTTATCAGATTTAAGTTTTACAAAATATACTCCCTGGCAAAAATCTGAAGCATCAATATGAATAGAGTTATTGTCATTGATTTTCTTCTCAAATAGCTTTTCTCCAATAATATTAATAATGCAGAGATTAACATTTTGATTATTTAAATTAGAAAAATTAATATCAAATGCACCGGAACTAGGATTCGGAAAAATATTGAAATCTACATCGGGAATTTCATAGGTGCCTACATTCGGGTCAATTAAAGCAGTAACGGGAGTTCTTGCGCTGGTACATAAAGTAGAAGTTTGTTCAACCTGCCAGTTGTAAAAGTAATAGTAATATGCCGTTGCTGTAGATCCGGCTGTATTTCCTGTAATGGAAATTAAATTTGAAACGGTGTAAGGATATACAGCTCCTGCATTATCTCTCCAGAAATTACATGCTGCCGATGCTCCAAGTCTATAGCCTGTACCGCTTGGCACATTAAGGTTTAATGTGATTACCTGTTCTCCTGTTGTAGTAATGTTTATAGTTACTGAATCTATCCCGACTCCGCTGCTGTTTGCTAACCAGATGGTTTTATTACCTGTAGAATTTGCATAAACCTTAACAGTTTTAATGGTAAGAGGTGCTAATGCATCAAATATCATCGCCCACCTTGAAGTGCTGGTGTAATAACCTCCTGTTGTGGTTTTAGCTGTTAATCCAGCTGATTGTGTCGGATATGTTGTGCCAACATCATTTTGTACATAGTATGTTGTAGTGGCGGATATTGTTGGCGAATAGGTTGCGCCTGTATTTACAATAGTTCCACCTGTTGCCTGGTTATACCAGTTAAGTGTTCCGCTACCTGATGCACTTAAATATGCAGTTCCTGCAACTGGTATCGTATCTCCAATAGTAGTAGGAGAAGTAGGAGCATCAATATTAATAAAAGAAGTTTTGGTTATTGAGTCATTGCCGCAAGTGCCTCCATATGCTACTAATTTTACATCAAAAACTCCTTCTGTGTTATATGTATGTGAGGGGCTGGCCTGAGTGCTGGTTGTTCCATCACCAAAATTCCACAAATATGACGAAGCACCTGAACTTTGATTTGTAAATTGAATGGTTGCAGGAACAGAACAAGATGTACTGTTAGCTGATGTAAATCCTGAAACAGTTACTCCGCTTGTTGAAGCAGCGCCCACACCTACAGCATACCATGCGTTCTCAACAGCAGCAAGTTCAGGAGAACATGCTCCGGGATATAGGTCATTACATGCCTTGATAGAATAAGTACGTGCATCAGCATAATCAGATGATGAGGTTAAATAGTTTGTTAACGTGCGAAATGCAATAGCGGCGGCTTTAGTCATTCCGATTGCACTTACATTATAAGCATTTCCTTTGTCATTAGTGCCTGAACCACCTTGGGTTAATAAATAAAACCAATATGCAAGTGGTCCATTATTGTAATGAACACCTCCATTATCACTTGTCCCTGTATACCAATTTGTGCCTTGATAGGTGTCGGGCAGAGAGTATGCATTTGGGTTTGATATATCTCTTAGTATAACACCAATGTCTTCGCCCATCGACCAGTTAGCAACAGATGGCTTAGCATACCATTCAATGCATGTTCCAAAAATATCACTGAAGCCTTCGCTTAATGCTCCTGATTCATCCTGATAAGTAAGGTTTGCTGTATTGGATGTTAACCCGTGAGTTATTTCATGTCCACAAATATCAATTGAAGTTAATGGTTTGTATGTGTCCGAGCCGGATGTTCCTCCATCACCAAAAACCATATAACTTCCACTCCAGTATGCGTTAATATAACTTGAACTGTAATGCACATATAACATTAATTTATATCCGTTACCATCAATACTATTTCTGCCATATGTATTATAAAAATAATCATAAGTTTTTTCAGCAGCCCAGTGTGCATCAGTTGCAACTTCATCTTGGGATGTGTTAACATTGTTCCAGTTATTATCGGTATCAGTAAAATCCACAGCAGAAGACGTAGATGTTCCATTCTTTAAATTTAATGTTTGAATACCATTACCCCTGGAAGTTTCTCTAAGCCTGTATGATGATGTGCTTTGCTGATCGGTTGTTATTGTTTGTGTTCCGCTATATTTTGTAACAGCTGTTCCTTGAACATCTGTAGTGTTAATCCTGTTATGTTTTGCAATTATTTTTCCTGTGTTAACATCAACATAAATGTAATCGCGGCTTAAAGGTTGGTTTGCAAAAATATCAAAACGATAAGCAAGGTAATATTTGTCAGAAGAAAATTTTCCGTTTTCAGGTACTATTACCATTTCGCCTTTTGGGTAATATGTTGCTTTTGAATCATCAAGTAAATACTGAAGATTTTTTTCTTCCTGCGGGATTTCCCATTGATAAACTTTAGCGTTAACATAACCTAATGCTTTCTGAAGAGCAACGCCTTCGTTTATTGAAACATTTGTAGTTGCTTCTACATATTTTTTAATTTTTCCATTAACAGTAACTACTTTGTTGTTTTTTACATGAGCAATGTAATCGCCACCAATAACAGGGTATCCGTTATATGTTTGCTGATAACGGTAATGCGTGTAACCGATTTGATCGTTTTCTGATTTGGTAAATTTTAAACCGAAGCTTGAAGGCAAATCAAAATTATTTATCAGCCATGATTGCAGATCTGACAGATCTATTTCCTGTCCTTTACTGAAATTGATCAATGAAGGTAAATAATCATCGTTAATTAAAACGACTGATTCAGCACTGTTAACTATTTTTTTTGCTTCACTTCCAGTTATAAACTGGGCATTTGATAAGTATTGCATAAAGATACCTGTCAAAATAAGAAAGATAGTTTTTTTCATAACGATTTAGGGTGTTTGTGTTAGTTAAAATGATGAACAAATATAAAAATAAAAAAAGTATAAATCAAGCAGCTACAAAAGAATAGTGTTAATTTATATGTATAAATTAACACTGTTAAAATGGTAATATCTATGTAATAATAATATTTTATTACCAACGGGTTTTTTTTTAAAATGAAAATTTATACAAATTTAAGAAGAAAGTATAAAATATATTGAAAAATAGTTAATGTTTTTCGATACAGAATTATATTACAATGATGTAATTGATTTTTTGATAGCAGTATATAAAAATAATTCTCCAATTATAATTTACTTTATTAATTGGTATTTCTTTCATATAAATTGTTTTAATAAGTGGAAATATCTTTAATGAAGTTAATCTCATTATCCGTTTTTTTTTGTTATTTTTGTTAATTATTTTTCTATACAGAATATTATTAATGATACTTATCAGACCCTTTTTCATTATTGCGTTTTTGTTATATTTAAATTTTGTAACTGCATCTGAAAAAGTTTTGTTTCCACCAGTCGTAGTCAATGAAGCAC